>JAGXIS010000081.1 GCA_024635465.1 Bacteroidota bacterium
GCTTTCTCTATTCGACGACGAACAGGAAAATGTTATTTACATGAAAGGGGCTGAGATGATGTATCGCTACCAGACCGATTTTGAGTTCCCGTTTCGACAAGAGAGTAACTTTTGGTATTTGACCGGAGTCAATGAGGCCGATTATCATGCCGTGATCGTTGTTAAAACCGGTGAATTTTATCTGTTTCATCCCAAAAGAGATGCTCAATACGGGGTTTGGCATGGCAGAATCAAATCAACCGAGGAGATACAGGAGTTGTATCAACCGGATAAACTTTATCTGGATAATGAGCTTTTAACGGTATTGAATAATCTCAATCCATCCGTGATATACTGTTTAGATGAGTTGCAGGCTGAATACTTGGAAGATTTAAATAGAGAATTTACAGTAGACACAGAATCCTTACCTGATGCATTAACGTACTGTCGAAGTATCAAAACCGATGAGGAATTGAATAAGATGCGCCGTGCGGCAGAAGTAAATGATATGGCTCATCTCGAAGTGATCAAATCTATCAAACCCGGTATGTATGAATATGAATCCAAGGCCATTTTTGATCACGCTCAAAAAAGTCGTGGGAACTTGCAACCGGCTTATTCCGGAATTCATGCAAGTGGTGTGAACAGTGCAATTTTGCACTATACAGGTAGTGATAAGAGAATGGAAGATGGCGAATTGTTATTGGTTGATGCTGGGTTTGAGTATGAAGGATATGCATCCGATGTGACACGTACTTTCCCGATAAACGGCAAATTTACAGGCGATCAGGCTGCCATCTATCAAGTAACTTTAGATGCGCTCAATAAAACCATTGAGATGGTAAAACCCGGGGTTAAGATGGAAGAGCTTCATCTGGCTGCATGCAGAATTATTCTTCATGGTCTGAAAGAGTTCGGCATCGTAAAAGGCGAGATTAATGAGATGATGGAGAAAAATATCTTTGCCCTCTTTTTTCCTCATGGATTGGGGCACTTTTTGGGGTTGGACACTCATGATGTGGGAGGATATCCAAAAGGAGTGGATCGAATCGATCGTCCGGGTGTCCGTTTTTTAAGGGTACGGCGTGAACTGGAACCCGGGATGGTGATCACTGTAGAACCCGGAATCTATTTTATCCCGGCGCTTCTAAAGCCGGCGCTTCTCAATAAAGAACAGGCTCCGTTTTTGAATGCGAAAAAAATTGAGTCTTTGTATAATTTCGGTGGGATTCGAATTGAGGACAATTTGATCGTCACAGAAACAGGCAGTGAAAACATGACAAATGTGCCGAAAGAGATCAAGGAGTTAGAACAGTTGATGAAATAACCTGGAGAATTTAACCCTCCTTGATTAATCCCGTTCGATATGCTTCCAGGAGTGACTTGAGATTCTGAATTTTCTTCTGAATCATAATACCGTCATCAGTATCCACTACTCTGTTTCGGTTCAATTTTTTCTCGACAACCCGTGTCTCTGAACGTATATCCTGCTCCTCACGGATTGCTTTTTGAATCGATTCAAACGGTTCATGAGAAGCAAGTAATAATCCGTAGGAGTTATAAATAAGTGTATAGCCTGCAATACCGGTTTTGGATTGATAGGCTTTCGAAAATCCGCCATCTATCACAATCAATTTACCACCGGCTTTAAGAGGTTTTTCACCCCGACTCACTTTTACAGGAACGTGACCATTCACTACATGACCCGTTTTAGGATCCAATCCAAACTCCTTAAGAATTTCTTCAATCACCTTCTGATCCGTTCGATAATCGTAATATGGATTCATCTTTTCGGTATGAGTTTCCGATTCCTCAACCAAATAACGTTCAAAAGTAGCCATTTTCTCCTTCCCGAAAAGGGGTGATTGTGCCCCGCTCCATAAGTACCACATGGTGTCTTCTCCATACTGCTTCTTTTGATAGTCATCACTTGTAAAATAACCTTGTCTGGCAAGGCGTTCGAGTCGGTCCATAAATTCTCGTGGGCCGTGATCTTTCCCGTCAAAATTAAAGTGACGCAGTGAACCGTCCGGATTCATTGGGATGCATCCATGGTAGAGCAAGTTACTGTTGTATGTGAGGTACATACTTCCTTTTGAAAAGAGAAATCGAACGTGATTTTGCAGGCGTTCACTGTTGAGAAAAGAGAGGTGGATCTTTTGCATCATACTCTTTTCCTGCTCTGTTAGTTCGTATGGATTTTCAGGATCAATGGTTGGGAAATGGGAATCAATCAATGGATAATTTTTTCCATCTATTCGCACGGTTCCATTTTCAAAATCAATTTTATCGAGCAAGAGCCGGTCGTTCATCTGGTAATGAGGCCGCCTTTTGATAATTTGTCCCTCCAGCTTTAGTTGTATGACAGTTATCGCCTTGTGCATTCGAGCCATCAGCAACTTTTCATGCTCCGTAAATTGATTTTCATCAGTTTTTGGCTTGAAAACTTCACAGGGATCGTCAGCATAGGTATCCATCGCGAATGAGATCAGTGGGAGCATGCTGATTGCATAACCATTTTCCAGAGTTTCCATATTTGCATAACGAAGGGATACTCTGATCACGTTGGTTATACACGCTTCACTTCCTGCAGCGGCCCCCATCCAAACGATGTCGTGGTTTCCCCACTGGATATCAACGGAGTGATAATCGATCAGTTTATCCATGATGATATGAGATCCGGGGCCTCGATCATAGACATCTCCTATCACATGAAGGTGCGCGATGGACAATCTTTGAATAAGGTTAGCCAGAGCAATAATAAAAGCTTCGGCACGATTTGTACCAATAATGGTGTCGATAATGCTGCTGTAATATTCCTGTCGATTCAAGATGCTCTCCTGCTCATGAAGCAACTCTTCAATGATATAAGCAAAATCATTGGGTAACGCTTTTCTCACCCTGCTTCGAGTATATTTTGATGAAACAACTCTGCAGAGTTTAATCAAGCGGAAAAGTGTGATCCTGAACCACTCCTCACTGTTCGTATTCTCTTTGAGAATCAGGGGCAGCTTTTTTTCAGGATAGTAGATTAGGGTTGCCAGGGTGCTTTTCTCATGGGCTTGTAGAGTATCTTTAAATGCATCTTCAATTTTTCGTTTGATGGAGCCTGAACCATTTCGTAAAACGTGAAGAAAAGCTTCATATTCACCGTGAATATCAGAAATAAAATGCTCGGTACCCTTTGGAAGTTCCAGAATGGCACTCAGGTTTATAATTTCTGTAGAAGCCGCTCGAATGGATGGGTATTGTTGAGATAGCAACTGGAGATAATTTAAATCTATACCGGAATGGAGTGCATCTTTTTTTTCTCCCAAAATAGTCTGTTTAATGTGAAATTTTTTCTTGATGAATAGCTCTTAAATGTAGGATCCTCAATATAAACGAGTATAAGCCGGAACTCAAGAGGGAGAATTAAGTATATGAAGTTGTCATTTTCCGCAAATGATTGACAGACAATGGGGAATTAAGTCATTCATATATGTAATACTACTAATGGATTAAGTGATTATCTTATATAATCCGTACCATAGTACGTGCCTCACTATATTGAAAATTTGATTCGTAAAGTACTATTCTAAAAATGGTTAAAGTGACAATCCTTATCCTTATTTCTGCTTTCCTTTTATCGATAGATTGCATTGGGCAGGATATTGATAAACGATTCCATCAGATTACCATCGAAGATGGTTTGTCACAATCCTCTATACAGGCCATACTTCAAGACTCCAAAGGATTCATGTGGTTTGGAACCGAAGATGGCTTAAACAGATATGACGGTTATAATTTTACGGTTTACAAGACAGAATCCGGAAACCCAAACAGTTTGAGTGATAATAATATCACTGCCCTGTTTGAAGATTCTGAAGAGCGGATCTGGATTGGGACGCAAGCCGGGGGTTTGGTTCAGTATGATCGAAAACTGGATAGTTTTACCACATATACAGGAGTTGATGATGATGAGAGCTGGCAGACATTGAGTTCAAATACCATTTGGGCGATAGCAGAAGATCATGAGGGTCTTCTATGGGTGGGAACGTCATATGGGTTAAATCTTTTTGATGCAGAAGCAGGTCGATTTCATAGAATTTTTTCTGAGGATGAACAAACAACACTATCCGGTAATTACATATCCACTCTGTTTATAGATGAAAGTGAGACACTTTGGGTTGGTACGGATGATGGATTTAATAAACTGGACCGTGTAAATGGAGGTTTTACGCGCTATCAAACGGTTCAAGAAGGAGACGATACTGTCTCTTTGGGTATGATCCGAACACTTTATGAAGATGAAAGAGGAAATTTCTGGGTTGGTACGGAGGAACAAGGACTTTTTCTTTTTGATGTTGAAAATGAATCGTTTACGCGGTATGCTCATGAGCCTGGAAATCCAAGCAGTATAAGTGGAAACGCCATCTTTTCAATTGTGGAGGATCAAACCGGTAATCTTTGGATAGGAACCGGTAGTGATGGAGTCAATATCATGGATCGTGATAATGAAGTATTTCATAGATATCAACAGAGCAATGAAAGTGTTTATAGCATAAATTCAGACTCGATAAATCAACTATATGTAAGCAGTGAAGGAGTTGTATGGATTGGCACATTTACAGGCGGTATAAATTTACATGATTTAGAGGAGCGATTTTTCAATTACTACGTTAATGATCCACGGAATGTAAATAGCTTAAGTAATAATATTGTTCAGACAATAGTAGAGAGGCCGAATGAAATTTTATGGATAGGAACGGATGGAGGCGGACTCAATCTGTTCGATCCAATATCCGAAGATTTTACACGATTCCAATCAAATCCGGATGATAGTCTGAACCCCTCATCTGATGTAATATTGGATATACACAGAACTGAGTCGGGAATGTGGTTGGCAACTTATGGTGGGGGTGTGGACTTTTATGATTTTGAGAGTCAGACGTTTAGAAATTTTACTTCAGAACCCGGGAATCTTCAGAGCTTGAGCAGCAATTATGTTTACAACATCAACGAGTCGCGGGATGGAAATTTATGGTTCAGCACAAATGCTGGTGGAGTCATGGAATTTAATCCGGACAACGAGCAGTTTCGACATTTTCGACTATTCCAAGAGAGTCCGGACGAACCAATGACACTTCGGAATGATGATAGCAGAATAGCTTATGAAGATAGTAATGGGAATATTTGGATAGGTAGTTATGGGGGTTTGCTTCATCGGTATGTACCGGGTGATGAGCATATCAAAGTATATAATATCAATGAAGAGAATGACTATTCTGCGAGTGTAGTTCAGGCCATTTTTGAAGCTGAGGATGGGAAACTCTGGTTTGGGTCGAGGGGGGTGGACTTCTTCAATATGATAGAGAATCAGATCGGATTATTCCTTATGCAACCACTGATAATGGTCTTCCGAATAACAGTGTTCACACCATTCTTCAAGACTCAAATGGAATGATTTGGTTATCAACCAATAATGGTATTTCCAGACTCAATCCCGAGACCGGAGATTTCTCAAATCTGAATAATGACCATGGACTCAATACCCGGGAGTTTAACCCGAGATCGGGGATAATTCATAGTAGCGGTAATATCTACTTTGGAAGTATTTCCGGTTTTACAAGGTTTCATCCGGATAGTATTAGAATTGATGAGAGCACACATCCGGTTATTCTGACAGAATTGCTTTTGTTTAATCGCCCGGTACCAATTGGAGAGGAGTCCCCATTGAATGAGCATATCAGTGAGTTAAGTGAGATTTCACTCAGTCATAACAGTAGTGTCATTACAATCGGTTATACCGTATTGAATTACAGTCATCATAAGGGCAACCAATTTGCATATAGATTATTGGGATTTGAAGAAGACTGGAACTATGTTGGAGATCAGAGGCGGGCAACGTATACCAATTTGAGTCCGGGTGATTATGAGTTTCAAGTGATGAGTGCCAATAACTTTGGACATTGGAATGAGGAGTTGACTACTTTGACAATCCATATAATACCGCCATTTTGGAGTACAATATGGTTTATAGGGTTGATGATCATTTTTGTTACCGGTGTAAGTATGTGGACTTATCGATACAGGATGAATTTAGTGAGAGTAGAGAGAATCAGACTGGAAAAGAAGATACGAGAGAGAACAAAAGAGCTACAACGATCAAACAATACCAAGGATAAACTCTTTTCGATTATAGCTCATGATTTGAGAAACTATGCGGGGAGTATTACGGGGTTAGCCACGCTAATTAACGATAACAGTCAAAATGATAATTTTGAGGAGATGAAAGAGTATACGGAGATGCTTGAAAAAGCTTCTTTTCAATTTGATGACTTTTTAAAAAATCTGCTTGAGTGGGCTCGATATCAGACGAATAAAATCAAGATTGAACCAAAGGTGTTTTTATTGGAAGATGTGGTTAATCACGTTGTAGACCAATCATCACCGAATTTAAAAAGTAAGAAAATTGAGATCAAGGTTTATATAGAAGATGATCTTAGGGTTTATGCAGACCCAAACCTGTTTGCAATTGCCATATTTAATTTGATCAACAATGCGATAAAATTTAGTCATCCGAAAGGTCTAATTGAGATTCGGGGGAAATCGGTTGGAGGCAAAAGAGCTGAGGTATCGGTTCAGGATTATGGTGTTGGCATGACTAAGGATTCTGTAGAAAAATTATTGAAAGATGGCGAAACATTTACTAAAACGGGTACGTCCGGTGAAAAGGGAACCGGGTTAGGTTTTGATCTGTGTAAAGATTTTGTTGATAAAAATGGCGGATCTATCAAAGTTGAGAGCAAAGTTGGAGAGGGAACAACGATTCGTTTTACAATTACAAAAGATAAGGCAAGCAGTGCGGATTCTGCCAAAATGAAATCAATCAAAGAGCGCTATTTTTCGATGAGCAATGAAGAAATTGATTCCTAGCTTTAAAAATCTCAAATCTAAATTTGGAGTGGGAAAACGAGGTTCATCCAGGACTGGATGTGAAGGAAAACGATTAGTAAATTTTTATTTTTTTACTGAATAATCAGCCCGGGATCAACTATTTGGTCATGTCTTTAGTTGACTATTCACTGTATCAGGAATCACTGCTACACTGTTCTTGAATAGGCTTTTTTATTCCGATGTTGGCTCAGGTAGGAGTCAAAAACCATTGCAATATTTCTTAAAAAGAGTCGGCCTGTTTTGGTGATTCGAAATCCGTTTTCCGACTGTATAATTAATCCGTCAGATTCTAATTCAGAAATGCGATTTAATTCATCTTTGAATATAGATTGAAAGTTGATCCCGAAATTTTCTGATAAACGATCAAAATTCAGTTCTGCTTTACACATAATCTGCATGATGATATTTTTTCTGATTCGATCCTCATCCGTCAATTCGAGAATTTTTTGGATCGGTAAATTGTCAGAGTCCAGGGTAGAATAGTAAGCATAAAGTTCTTTTTCATTTTGTCTGTAGATTGCACTGTTTTGTGAAATACTTGACATGCCCAATCCAATCATTTCCAAATCAGCATGAGTGCTGTACCCCTGGAAATTTCGCTGTAGTGTTTCGTTGTGAAGAGCTTTACTCAGCTCATCATTACTCTTTGCAAAGTGGTCCATTCCAATAAAAACGTAACCTGAATGGGGCAGTGTATCAACTGCATAAATCAACATGCTTAGTTTATCCCTGGTTGAAGGAAAATCGTCTTCATTCAAAAGTTTTTGTGAAGGCATCCGGGCAGGCATATGAGCATAACTGTATATGGCGAGGCGATCGGGATCTATCGATAAAACATTCTTCAGGGTTTCTCTGAAAGTTGAAAGTGTCTGTTTTGGCAAACCATAAATAAGGTCAAAATTGATATTTTGAATACCTGCATTTCTTAACAGTTCGGTTATACGTTTTGTCTGTTCAAAAGGCTGAATTCGATGAATTGCTTTCTGAACCTCCTCATTTGTATCCTGCACGCCTAAGGAAGCTCTATTACAGCCGATTTCTTTCAATGCTTGGATGTGTCCTTCATGAACTCTTCTGGGATCTATTTCAACACTAAACTCTATATCCGGATGTAGTTTATAAAATCGGTTAATAATATCACCGAGTCTGTAGATCTGTTCCGGCAATAAGAACGTTGGCGTACCACCCCCAAAATGGATCTGTTTAATATCACTATCCGGATGAATTGTAGACAGGGATAATTTTATCTCTTTTTCTAAATAGTCGATATATTTGTCTGCGCTGGCAGGGTCTTTGGTGATCACCTTTGTACAGCCGCAGTACCAGCAAAGAGAGTGACAAAATGGAATGTGAATGTAGAGAGATAAAGATTTGGGGGTTTGATGCCCGCTGTACAGACCGTCAAGGAGTGATGCAGAATCAAACTCATTGGTAAACTGCAGTGCAGTTGGGTAAGAGGTATATCTAGGTCCCGGTACATTATATTTTGAAACGAGATCTAATAAATCTATTTGGTTACTTATTGGCACAGATTTGTGATTTAATTAATCATCAAAGAGAATATCAAAACCACCATCCGCAGTGAGTCTTAAATTTTCTGCCTTACCCTTTTTAACCAGTTCGGTAAGTGTAGATTCTTCCAGCATCTCGCGGATTGCGTCTCTGGTTTCTGCCCATTTATCGTGAATGGGGCAGTGTGCTTTTACACCGCATCCCGGCAGACCTAATGCGCATTCTGTGAGAAGTTGAGGTCCATCAATAGCGATTACGATATCCATTAAATGGACATCATTGCCTGTTCGTACGAGTCGCACTCCCCCATTGGGACCTTTAAAGGATTCCAGCAATCCTTCAGCCGTAAGTTGTTGTAAAATCTTAGTTAAGAAGTGAAAAGATATTTCAAGTTTATCGCTCATTTGGCGAATTGGAATAAATTTTCCTTTCTCTTGATTGGCCAGGTAGAGCGCTGCTCGTAAACCGTAAACGCATGATTTAGAAAGTAACATAATCCCTCTTCTTAGGAATTTAAGATATTAAGACGTTATTAACTTAATATAGAGAAATGTGTGTTTAAAAGTTCAATAAATTCAAGGAAATAATATTACTGCAATGAGGCTTAATTGTTTTTTTGATTTCTAAAACAGTGTACATGGTGAATAAATCCAATGAGGATTCCGAGCAAAATCATGGCAACTGCTTGATGAAGTACCCCAAGCCAGACGGGAACATGCAACACCAGTGTGAAGACACCAACCATATACTGAGTGAGGACAGCTGTAAAAAGTGCTAACGCCCACATCTTGGTTGAAAAGCTTGTTTTTAGTTGATAGGATCTTACCCAAATGGCAATAACAATGAGAGCCAGCAAAGTTCCTACTACACGGTGAACCCATTGAACTGTAACAATATTTTCAACAAAATTGATGAGTAAAGGTTCTGAGATCCACAGCTCGGGTGGGAACCAATACTGAAACATTTTTGGGAATGTATTGTAAACGTGACCCGCATGTAAACCGGCGACAAAAGCCCCCCAAACGATCTGAAGAATCAACAAGAAACCGAACAGATAGAGCCATTTTTTGAGTTCTGATGTACCCCTGCCGGGATCGGGATGTGACTCTCTTAAATCAAGAGCGAACCAGAGACAAGAGCCAAAAATAGCAAACGCTAATGTAAGGTGGGCGGCCAAACGATAATGGCTCACTGCCGGAATATCGATCAAACCGCTCATCACCATATACCATCCCATTAATCCCTGACCAGCGCCTAAGGCCAGTAAAAAAAGAGATCTTTTTAACTGTTTTTTATCAAATTTTTTCTTGACTGCGAACCAGATGAAAGGGATTATAAACACAAGTCCCAACAATCGCGCAATCATACGGTGGAGATATTCCCAAAAAAAGATGAATTGAAATTCATCCATGCTCATACCACGGTTGTTAACCTGGTACTCCGGAAACTGTTTGTACTGTTCAAATGCCTCTTCCCACTGAGCTTCTGTAATGGGAGGGATGGATCCCATAATCGGTTTCCAATCTGTCATGGATAGACCGGAATCTGTGAGCCTGGTAATACCTCCGATAACTAAAATAATGAATACCAGAATGGCGCCACTCCAATACCATCTGCGGATGTTCTTTTTGTCTTGAGATGTCATAACTTCTGATGAAAATAATTCTGTGACAAGAGAGTAAAACTACCCGACAAATATTTAAGATGTTGATTTCAAGCAGAGTGAGCGGATTGAAAAAACTATGGGAAATCCTACAACTATTTGACTCTCATTCAGCAAAGTCAATATCCGAAAAATAGAGGTTGTTCTTCTTATCAAATTTATTAAAAGTCTTTTCTATTGAAAATCCTGAGTCCAACCCAGGAGGGGACAGCGAGCCAAAGTACAAGCATTCCACCAGAGACCAAAATACCCAAATTAGAACCAAAAAACCTGTTAAAAACAGCACCGGAATAACCCATCAGTGCAGAAATATCGAACTCCATGAGGATTAAGATTCTTGCAATGTCCATCGGATTGAGCATGGTTATAAAAATAACGCTTGTTTCGAGCGAATAATCACCAAACATGAAAATAATTACCATAATGAGTCCGTCGTATATCACGGCCATAAACAGCCAGATTACGATAGAAAAGCCAAATCCTTTAATTTTGTCGTCGTAAAAGTACAGTCCCATCACAAAACCGAGACCTACAAAGATGAATGTAAGCAAGGAACCCAGTGCAAGTACAAAAAAGAGTTGGGAAGCTGAGCCTGATGCCAGGCCCCCGTGCCAGCCAATGGGTAAGGCAGAGCCAATGATAAAGGCTACCGTTAGCGGAGCAGAAATGCCGGTATAAAGCCCCCAGAAAAGGGTGGATCGGTTAACCGGCTGCGTGAGCAGCAGCTCCAGGTAGTCGCGCGACTGATAAATGTAAAGTATACCGTAAATAAGGCTGATGATGGGAATAAGCAGCAGCATAATATTACTCACACTTACCCAAACTTCGGTGCCTCCGCCTGAAAATCGAAAAAGTGTATCCGTAAGCAATAGAAAAATAAGCCCGTAACCAAGTACCCATTTTGCCCGGAAAAGCGTTTGAAATTCGTTTCGTAATATTTGCCAGTATACTCTCATTATGCGGGTTCCTCCATCATTTTGGCAATGGCACCTTCGAGCCGTTCCTGCCGGTTCTCTTTGAGCAGATCATCAATTCTGCCGTAGTATTTAATTTCGCCTTCAAGAATAAAGATCACATGATCCACAAGCTGTTCAAGCTCGCTCATGATGTGAGATGTTATGAGCATGGTTTTGCCGGCTACTTTCTCTTTTTGAATGCGCTCTTTAAAAATGAAGCTGGAGCGGGGGTCGAGGCCCGCTGTGGGCTCATCAAAAAAGAGGATCGATGGATTAAACATCATGGCGAGGGTGGCACCGACCTTTTGCTTGTTACCGCCTGAAAGTATCCGCAGCTGCTTATGGAGCTCCGGTTCCAGGTTAAATTCTTTAATTAGCTGCTCTTTGAAAACGGCTTCATCTCCACGTAGATCTTCAATGAAACTGAGAAGTTCAGATACAATCATTTGCTCCGGATAGCGTGCCTGTTGTGGCATATAGCCGATTTGCCGTCGATAATCATAGTTCCCATTAAGTTGGATATTATTGATAATTATGTCCCCCGAATCGGATTTTACGAGGCCCAATAATGTTTTTATGAGCGTGGTTTTTCCGGCTCCATTGGGTCCTACAACGCCGGTTGCCTGACCGGCAGGAATGTTAAGATCCATACCTTTTAGTACCTGATGTGGACCGAAAGCCTTTTTTAAATTATTTATGCGAATCATTGAATGGGTTCCATTACTGGTTTTAGGTCAACAAGATTTTTTGGGGTGAGTACCGGGAATACCCGTTCGGCAGTATCGAGTAGACCCGCCATCAAACTTCGAAGCATAATTAGTGCTAGTGGCTGACGCTCGGCTAAAAGTGAGAATAAGCGCACCGGCCTGTGTTCTACATCTCCCACTCCATCACGGTCGAGATCGTACCCTTCATACTGGCTCCAATAGTTACCCTCATAGTGATTAAAATTTGACCGGCTATTGGTAGACACTTCAAAAACATTGTTGATAAAGTTATTTTTTACGATGCGATTGTCCACCCCGTTGGCCATCATGCGGATGGCGGTGCCATTATTATAAAATTCATTTCGCTCAATTTGCACACGGTTCGATGCTTCACTGTAAATTCCTACGGAATTTGTATCAAACCGGTTGAACTCTATAACGCTGTCGTTGATCTCTTTTAGCAGCAGTCCATATCGGTTGGCACCCCAGTTTTGAACAAAACGGTTGTGGCGCATTATTACGTTTTTTGTGTACATCACGGCCACACCGGAAATATTATCGCGGAATTCGTTGCCGATGTAGCTGCAGTCATCTGAATACATAAAATGCAATCCATAGCGGATGTTGCTATACACATTATTGCCTGTGATCATGCTGCCCTCAACAAATTCAAAGTACATGCCATCTCGGTGGCCTGTAATTTCGTTTTGATGTACTTCCACATCTTTGCTATACCATATATGAACGCCATTACCCGATGTGGTTTGGCGTTCAGCATTTGAAATGATCGTGTTATTCAAAACTTCAACCTTTTCACTCTTTGCGACAAAAATGCCGAAAAAATTGTTAGTGAGCGTCAGGTTTTCGATGAGGATATTTCGGCTGTCTTCAACAAGTATAGCCGCATAATCATCCATAAAACCAAAGCCCGAATTTCTGATTTCAAAGTTTTTCAGAGTGATATGATCTCCCTTTACTATAAGCCCATATCCCTCTCCACCGATATCAAGCACGGCTCTATTTTGTCCGTCGATAGTGACCGGTTTATTAATCTGCAACTCATTTATGGCGTATGTTTCGGGTTCCAGGAGAAGAGTGGCACCCGAATCGGCTTCTTCAATCGCCAGGGCAAGTTTTGATAGGCCGACTTTTCCCTCTTCGGAAGACGAACTTTGAGCGACAGTTAACAGAGGTAAAAAGAGAAGACATATTACGGACATTAAAGTAGTAAGGTGTCGTGTCCGAAATTGAGAAATTAAAAATGGGTTCATCATCATTGTACGTTCCATCGGTCTACCACAAATTTGATGGTTTTATCCCAGTCCAGTTTTTCTGCATCCGTAATAACTGATGGAATAGGTTCCAGTTCTGGCAGTGCAAAAAGTGACAAACCCATAGGACTCGAAACGATTTCGGCATGAAAAATATCTGCATTATCCAACAGCAACCATTGCCCCTGTTGTGTGTAGTCTGACACATAAAATTTTGCGTTTTCAGCAACATCGGGTGATTGATAGGTAAATGCTGCCATGCACTCAATGCTGTCGAAGGGATAAGACTTACCTTTATCTGAAACGAGCTGGGATGCAAACTGTTGATCTGAAACAACCATTTTGCAGTAAGTGCATTCATCTGTGTGAAGATTTACTTCTTTTGGTTCTTGATTAATACATGCGCTCAGCATCAACAGGATTAGCGTTGAGAAGGCAAAACTTTTTTTCATAATAGCTCTCCAAATAGAATTTACTTATGATGACTTACTTGACCAGAATGCGTAGGATGCGAGGCTCATACTAACCAATGAAATGTAAAATCCAATTCCGGGCCAGGATGAAGCTGTAATATTCAACAGCTGCTTTTTGCCAATTACTGGAGGCTGGTAGGTCATGCCCGGCACTTTGATGGCGGCGTCATCACTGAGGTTGTGTCCATAATCATAACCCCAAATATAGAAATCCACTAGGCCTGCGATAGCAAACAATACAAATAGGATTATCCAGATCAATAATGCAGTTCGGTTTCCCCATATTGCTACTCCAAGACCTGAAACAATCAGAAATATGAAAATCCAGGGCATAATTTTAAGCTCTGGGATGGAGTCAGGGTTGATTTCCTGCATCCCAATGTAATGGTTCAGCCCATTTATATTCTGAAGGTCGTTTTTATTTTGTCCTTCGATTTTATTGATTGAGATTTTCATGCCGATGCCCTCTGGATATTGGGGTGCATCCATGTCGATCG
Source organism: Bacteroidota bacterium (assembly GCA_024635465.1). GTDB lineage: Bacteria > Bacteroidota > Rhodothermia > Balneolales > Balneolaceae > Rhodohalobacter. The sequence goes on from JAGXIS010000081.1 coordinate 13,998, forward strand.
TCCATATTGGAACAGCGAACACGAGACCTAGCAGTAGTGCCGCGAAGGCCATTATAACTCTTTCTTTTGTTTTCATGAGTACCTCGATTTCGTGTCAAATTTTCAGTAAAGAGGAAAGAGTTGGTCAGAACTCTTTCCACGAATATTATTTTAAAATTAATTACCGGTTCCGAATGAAATAGGTGTATCAGAGTTAGCCGGAGATACTCGAGCATATCCCTGCATTTCCTGGTGCAGAGCTGAACAGAAGTCAGTACAGTAGAATGGGAAAACTCCCGGTTTTTGCGGTTCCCAAACAAGTGTTCTGGTTTCTCCGGGCATAATGAGTAACTCGGCTGTTTGAGCACCCAGTACGGCAAAACCATGAGGTACATCCCAATCCTGTTCCAGATTCGTTACGTGGAAATAGACTTTATCACCAACCCGAATTCCTTCGATATTGTCTGGCGCAAAGTGGCTACGGATGGTTGTCATGTAGACGTGAACCTCGTTACCGTCTCGAACCACGCGGGTTTCGGCTTCACTCTTCACCGCATCCGGGTGATTGTTATCCTCAAGTGCGTAAAATCTGATTTGTCGCTCTTTAACAATATCTGCAGCGATACCCTGAGCATAGTGAGGCTCTCCATCGGTCGGGAAATCGAGCAGTAGCTCCATCTTATCGCCCGAGATATCAATAAGCTGTGCAGAGTGAAACAGTTCAGGACCGGTAGGCAGATATCGGTCTTTGGTAATTTTATTGAGTGCTACCAGGTATTTGCCTTCCGGCTGCATACTGTCGCCACCGGGAATCATAAGGTGACCTGGTGAGTAGTAGGTTTCAATCCGGTCAACAACCTCAAAAGTTTCGAGGCTCCATTTCACAATCTCTGATGAGATAAAGGCTGTAGTATAAGCATAGCCGTTGCCATCGAATTCGGTATGAAGTGTACCGATACCTGCATTTTCGACTTCAGCGTGAATTACCGAGTCGTAATTGAGGACGGGAATGCCATCCACTTCACCTTCGAAATCTTCGTTTTCAATAGCTTGAAGCATCTTTTCAAAGGAGTGAACAGGAAGCACGGATGAGAGTTTACCACCACCAATGATGTATTGACCACTTGGATCAACATCCACGCCGTGGGGAGATTTTGGAGTGGGCAGATAGTAAATGATACCGGGATTTTCAATCGGGTCGATCACTTTCACGGTTTCAATCAGCTCTGATTTTGCCCGTTGTTCACTGTGGTCCATGTAGTTTCGATAATGAGGAGCGGAGATTTCTCTGCCTCCACCCTCAGCAATCAGTTCAGCAGCTTTTCTCCAGTTAACTGCGGCAATAAAGTCCTTGTCATTCCTCGATGCGTTTATTTCGAGCAGAGTGTGAGCCTCTTCTGTATTGTAGGTGGTAAAGAAAGACCAGTCTTCAGAGGGGCCCTTTCCTGCGTGTGAGAGGTCGTAGTTAAATCCTGGAACGAGAATCTGGAAATCGATACTCATTTCGCCTTCGTCGCCGATTTTAATAAAGGATAGTGTTCCTTTGAAATTCTCAGCATAAGAAGAGATGGCTACATCCTGATTATTGAGACTCTGCTCATCCAAAGGTATACTGAAGCGGGTGGCAGCCGATATGTACTCGGTGTTGGTTGTAACGAAAGGCGACGCATGATTACCTGCTGAGTTTGGGATCTCAATAATTTCTGCCGTTTGAAAGTTGGAAAAATCAATACGAGCAACACGCGGTGTATTATTCGCATTGATGAAAATCCATCGGCCATCAGGAACACCATCTGTCTGTGACATTTCGGGGTGATGAGCATCATCCCAGGGGATAAATCCATGCGTGGTTTGAAGCATGGGTTTAGTTTCCTCTGAATAACCGTAGCCATTTACCGGTGCTTGCGAGAATACCGGAATGGTGTACAGATGTCGTCCGGATGGTAGTCCGTAAACAGTCATTTGCCCGCTATAACCACCTGAAAACATTCCGTAAAATTCGTCATGTTCGCCGGGAGCTACATACACTTTCTGTGCGGCGTCGCCCGAGCTCGATAAATTTTGCTGCGAGGGGCACCCGTAAAATGTGAGCGATATCACTGCGATAAACGGGACAGACCACCACAGACGTTTTGATTTCTTAGTTGTTGGTTCCATAGTTAGTATTGGTTTAGGTTTTATTGATTGGTTACATTTTCATCGGTCATTTCAATCGTTCTGAAATACTCAACAATGGCCCTTGCCTGCTCAACGGTTACATTTTGATAGGGCATGGGAGACATATATTCCTGCAACAGTTTCTTTCCTTCAGGGTGTTCTCTGGTCATCTCGTCTGGATTCATAATCATGTTCATCACATAAGTAGGTGAGCGTCGATTAAGAATTTCTCCTGAAGCGGGCCCTATGTATCTTTCGGTAGGTCTGTGGCAGGCGGTGCATTTGGCTTTGAAAACCTCTTCACCTTCGGCGGCCAGTTGTGGGTCAAATTCACCCAGTTCAACCTCTTCGGTGACCGGCCCGATACCGTGTTCAAGTTGGAAATTGGTTAGGCCAGATTCTTCGTTTACAGGCTCTGAATCTGATTTTTGGGAAGATTCTCCACCGCAAGCATGAATCGTCATTAGTAAAAGTAGTGAGATCAGAATTGTTAAGTTTTGGTTCATGATTTTCATAAAAAAAGAATTATAGAGGTTAATATCCTATTTAGGATCAAAAAAAGGCTTACGCGTTTAAATGGTTATGGGTTCTATGATACATATCGTTATCATTATTTTTAGACCGAGCAGACAGATCTTCAAGAGTGACTTCTGATATCATTCTTTCCACTTTAAGTTTAAAATTCTGCCAATCTTGTTGGAGCGGACATAGTGAATGTTCACCGCAACCGGGCAAACCGAGAGGACAGTTGAGTATGTCATATTTTACGTCGATTGAGGTCACAATATCTTTAAGTGTAATTCTGTTTGGTGGTTTTGCCAGCCGAACTCCACCGTTTGGTCCTCTAAGTGATTCCAGTATTTCAGCTTTTGATAATTCCTGCAATATTTTTGTCAGAAAATGAAATGGAATATTTAGCTCATCACTCAATTCACGTATCGTAACATAGTTTTTGTCACCACCCATTTTTGTTAAAAGGATGGAAGCCCGCAAGCCATAGATGCTGGATTTTGATAAGTGCATGGCTTAGATTATAATATAAAGTATTAAGACTATTATATCTTAATATAGAAAACTGCTGCAACAATTGTCAAGAAAATTTCTCTGAACTGTTAATTGTTTTTGGAATCAGCATTTTAACTTAACTGAAAGATTGTTACCAATTCAATTATGTATTCAAATCGAGTTTCATTAATAGAAATGATTCTTGGTGGTTGGTAAACCGCTTTCATATTTAAATTTAAAAAGCGGTTTGACCGAATTAGATGTATTGTTCAGCTTTTTTAAATAGAATGTTATTCTCCAGATGGACATGTTTATGCAGATCCTGTTCAAAACCTGCAAGATTTAAATAGAGAATTTGATATGTTCTGCAAGCGTCTGCCGGTGGAGTAAATTGATTACTTAACTCACGTATCTCTTTCATGGTATCACCTGCCACAACATGATCATCTTCCATCTGATTCAATTCATCTTTTAATGAATCGATAAATTTACCGGGAATTTTCTCACCTTTAATACGTGCCTTGTAAATTGTGCGAATCAAAGGGAATAGCCGATTTTCTTCAGCTTCTAAATGAGTCAGGAGTTCTAGTGAAAGCATTTTGAATTTATCATAAATAGCTACGTTTTCAGGATATCGTTCGCCATGGACACGAGCCACTTTTTCAGCATAAACGGATATCTCAACCGTTTTTGTTCTGACAAAATTATGATGGTTCTCGATAATGTGATCAATCAAATAACCGGGTTCCCAACTCTGGAAGTTCTGATCGTTGCCTAAAGATTGTTTCTCTATTGTTTGAAGAGCAACTATCAAACTTTTCATATCTGTATCTCTCTTTTCACAAGCTTTTTTAAGGGTTATGCCACCCCCACAACAAAAATCCATCCCAAAACGTTGAAATACACCTGCTGCATGATAGTTCGTGGCAACTATCTCACCTATTGTTGTATTCGGGGTAATCAGTGGATTCATTTCTTTTTTATTCATAGTAGATATTTTAAGAGTTTAATATTCATTTAAGTCAAAGTAAATATCCTATATGAAGAAGATATTAAGATAAAAGACTATTGTATCTTAAATAATAAAACTATTAAATTGAATCATTCAATTACGACTATTTCTGAATTGCTTATAATGCTAAACAGAAGGAGCAGAAAAATTTCCATCATCAATTAAAATAATTCAAATAGGATCTGATTATGACAAATCAAAATTATAAACAACTACTAAAGGGCATTATCCTGCCACTTTTGATGGTACTATTTATTACCGAAAGTGTCTTTGCATGTCCGGCATGTAATCTGCTTTACAAGAAACAGATTGAAACAGACCTGAGTGGGACACTGGTTGGAGACGAATTAATGGCAGCAATGGATGCACAGAAAAACCTGCCGCTGGAATTTGCCGAAGCAACAAGACATCTGTTCGCAAGTGAAGAGCAAGAAACTGAACAGGATTTTATCGAAGTCATCACAAGGGATGCCAATCTCTCTATACCTGCTACAAGTTATGTAGATCAGGATGTAGAAGCAGATGTCAGTTATACATTAACTCTTGACGAAGGCCTCGCCTATTTAGGGAATGGTGTAGTATATGATGGATTTCGTACAAACGGAAAGGTGCCCGGGCCAACCATTCGGGTGACAGAGGGAGATATCGTTGAGATGATCATAGAGAATAAAGGAACCATCCCCCATGGCGCATCGATTCATGCGGCATATACACAAACTTCCAAATACCTGGGGTCCATTCCTGCCGGTCAGTCAAAGTCCATTAAGTTTAGAGCTACTATTCCGGGTGTATATCTGTATCACTGTGCACCGGGTGGACACGCTATTCCAATGCACGTAATGTTTGGCCAATATGGAATGATGGTAGTGGAGCCTGCCGAGACGAAATACAAACTGGAAGAGGAATTAGGTCATGGACCGGATGTTGAGATATTTATGATCCAGCACGAATGGTATTCAAGCGGTAAAAATGCAGTTGAAGGAAATCCAACCTATGTAACTTTTAACGGTGAAATATTTAAGTACGTTAAAGAACCGATTACCGCAAAACCCGGTGATTATGTGCGAATCAATTTTATGAATGTAGGACCTAATCTTCTCTCTACATTCCATATAGTCGGAATTATTTGGGATTATGTTTATTGGCAGGGTCACCCGGAAAATGTGATGAAGAATGGCCAAACAGTTACTGCAGGTCCATCCGACACATTTGTGATTGAGTTTCGTATTCCACCAGATGAGGGATCCTATACCATGCTATCCCACGCGGTAGGATCGACAAGCAGAGGCGCCATCGGTCTGATCGTGGCTGATAGAAATGCCGATACAGACACTCCTAAAGTGGTGCTAGCTGACGGACCCGATTACACCGAGGATGAATTGGCTGATTTTAAAGAGAATGCAACACGGATCTTGTCACCCTTTAAGGCCGGTACACCCGACATAGACCCGCCGGCTATTTATGGAAATGACGAAAAAAATGTGACTGTACGAATTATCGGTAACTCCTTCCATCCAAAAAAACTGGAAATCACACCGGGCACAACAGTGACCTGGATCAACGAA
>JAGXIS010000082.1 GCA_024635465.1 Bacteroidota bacterium
CATCTCTGAATTGAAGTTCACCTTCATTTTTAAATAGATAATTGGAGACTATAACGTCCGGCATGAGATCAATTAGCTCAAACTCTTTCTGCTCTAGGTCAGAATCGGTAAACTGCTGTCTTAATCGGTTTAAAGCAGCAACAACATCTAAATCGTTGGGTCTCCTTGGCATGCCATTACTGACAAACAGATCATTATAGCCGTCATTATCAAAGTCAGCAAGCAGGGCTGCCCAACTCCAATCCGTTTTTGCTACACCTGATGCAAATGCGGTTTCACTAAAAAGTGGCAGGTCATTACCGGATTTTCCTCTGTTAACTTGCAGAGTGTTTCGATTATTTTTATCACCAAATCCAAAATTACGTTTGGCATCAGCTACCACCTGGAGATCCGGTCCGCCGGAACGCATAAAGGTTTCGTGATCCTCCGACATCATATCCAGCGATACCAAATCCATCAAACCATTATTATTGATATCACCTACATCATTCCCCATCGAAGAGTTACTTGTATGCCCAAACATGGAGTAGAGGCTTTCAGAAAAAGTACCATCCCCATTATTTATGTAGAAATAATCATCCTCATGAAAATCATTACCTACGTATATATCCGGGAAACCGTCTTGATTGATATCTGTAACTGCCACTCCCAAACCATATCCCAAAGCGCTGCTAATGATGCCCGCTTCATTGGTAACATCAGTAAAGAAATCGCCATCATTTCGGTAGAGTCTGTCACCCCCTCTTGGATCCGGACGTTGTCTTAATACTTCAGCTTCACCATAAGTATCATCACTATGAAATGAGTGGTTCAGCAAAAACATATCCAATCTGCCATCCTGGTTGTAATCAAAAAATGCAGCCTGCGTAGAATACCCTTCAAAATCTAATCCATATTCTGAAGCCATCTCGGAAAATGTCTCATCACCATTGTTTATAAAAAGTTGGTTTGAACCCCTTGTACTCAGGAAATTGACCTTACTGACATAGATATCCAGATACCCATCACCGTTAATATCAGCCATAGTCACACCTGTTGACCAACTCCCCTCTTTATGAATAATTCCGGCACTTTCTGTAATGTCCTCAAAAACAAAATCTCCTTGGTTGAGGTAGAGTCTGTTTTTGACCTGATTTCCCACAAAAAAGAGATCCGGTAAACCATCATTATTAATGTCTCCAACTGCGACCCCACCTCCGTCATAGAAATAGAGATATTTTCTGATGTTAAATTCCGGTGTACTTACTACATCATTTGAGAAATGAATTCCGGTTTGGCCGGGTGACATAGATTTGAATTTAGTATCCGGTTCAGAAGAACAAGATGAAAAAAGGAGTATTGCAATAAAAAGTGAAACTGTTCTGTTTTTTTGAATACTCATCATACATGAAAATTAATACTACAAATAAGTGGTTGAGCCAAACTATAATTTAAATTCTCAGAAGTGTATCAATCCAAGATACATCAGAGTTCATATAGCATCAATATATTTTGTGAATGGATAATTGATGGTTAAAAAAGTAATTATGGCAATAATTCAGATTCATTTTGTTAATCAATCTGCATAAACTGCAAATAGATAGTTGTCTTTAAACCTGAAGTACTCCTGTTTTGAACTCTTCAATGATTGGATTATGATTTGCACAATCGAGGGCATTTGAGATTCGCATACGGGTATGTTCAGGTTTTATGATTGCATCTACCCACAATCTGGCAGCAGCATATCGAACATCCGTTTGTCTATCATATCTGCTTTTGATGCTTTCTAATATCTCATCTTTTTCAGATTCCGTTATTTTTTCACCTTTTTTCTCAAGTGATGATACCTGTATTTGAGTCAATACTTTTGCGGCTTGGGTCCCGCCCATCACAGCAATTTGAGCAGTCGGCCAGGCATAGATAAAACGAGGATCGTAAGCCTTCCCACACATTGCGTAGTTACCTGCGCCATAACTATTACCGGTTATGATTGTAATCTTCGGCACAGTAGAGTTGGCAACTGCATTCACCATTTTTGCGCCATCCTTGATGATGCCACCATGCTCACTTCTTTTTCCAATCATAAAACCGGTTACATCCTGAAGAAAAATCAATGGAATTTTTTTCTGATTACAATTCATGATGAAACGGGCTCCTTTGTCGGCACTATCCGAGTAAATAACACCCCCGATCTGCATTTCACCTGCTTTTGTTTTTACGATTTTTCTTTGATTGGCCACGATCCCAACACTCCAACCATCTATTCTAGCATATCCGGTAATAATTGTTTGGCCATAACCCTTTTTATATTCAGTAAATGTACCCTTATCAATGATTGATTTAATCACCGGATACACATCATACGGTCGATTTCGATCTTCTGGGAATTCTTCTAATAAATGATCGATCGTAAATTCCGGTTCTATAGATTTCGTACGATTAAAATTCGCTTTTGCAGAAGGACCCAATTTATTCACTAAATCACGTATTGTAGTCAGACACTCGCTATCATCCTTCATTTTATAATCCGTAACACCACTAATTTCTGTGTGAGTGGTTGCACCGCCTAATGTCTCATTATCTACCTTTTCACCGATTGCAGCCTTAACCAAATAACTTCCGGCCAGGAAAACACTGCCGGTTCCATCTACAATGAGTGCTTCATCACTCATGATAGGCAAATATGCACCGCCTGCCACACAACTTCCCATGATTGCAGCGATTTGCGGAATGCCTTTTGCACTGATGATCGCATTATTTCTGAATATTCTGCCAAAATGTTCTTTATCCGGAAAAATTTGATCCTGCATGGGTAGATATACACCTGCAGAATCTACCAAATAGATCAGCGGTAAGTGATTTTCCATGGCTATTTCCTGAGCTCTCAAATTCTTCTTGGCACTCATCGGAAACCAGGCACCGGCCTTTACTGTGGCATCATTTGCAATAATCATACATCGTTTACCGGATACTACACCTACACCTACAACTACGCCGGCTGAAGGACACCCACCCTCTTCTTCATACATCTCATATGCCGCCCAAAGACCAATTTCATCAAATGAACTACCCTCATCAATCAGAAATTGAACTCTTTCCCGGGCTGTCATCTTCCCTTTTTTATGCTCTTTTTCTATTCTAGACAACCCTCCACCCTGTTTAATGACTTCTTCTTGTTGATCAAACGACTTTATTAGTTCCTGCATAAAGCTATATTTCATGATGATGATGTTTTAATTAATTTCTTAGGATTGATAATACTGATTGTATTGTTCACGTTCCATGATAGACTGTTATAAATGAAATTGTTTATTTTTAAACATTGACCCAAACATTGATTTGACTACATGTACAAATTTATATTTCTAATTTTCGGCTTAATACTTGTTCAAACATTGGATTCAGAAGCTCAACGAAGAGCTACAACTTATGAATCCCTATTGCAGAGAACGGATAACCCGGCCTCCTATATTGATCATGTACTATTACCGGCGGCTGATTCTACAGGTCAGTTTGCTGTCTTTTTTAGACTGGATTATGATTTGATCCCATTCCTAAGGAAAAGGCCGGAAATGAGTCCACCAACTCCTGAATCTGAATATTTTGCCCCCATCCGCATGGGACTTGAAATTTTTGAAGGACACACAAGGTCCTCAAGAAGATCTTCATCCGCACAACCGGTTTTTCGAGATAGTTGGCAAGATACGATATGGGTAAATACTTTTGATGAGACAAAATCTCGTTTTGATCATGTTCAATCATTCGTTTCAACAAATTTAGAACCGGGTGAATATCATTATGAATTGCAGCTTACAAGGGGTGGTTCTATTAATGAGCAATCATCCAACCGAAGAAATTTTACAGTTGAAAAGCCTGAAGACACTGAAAAAGCTCAATTTATTTTATTGAGTAATGTGACTCTTTCTGATAATACACTTGAAGCTTCTTTTTTGAACTATGAGGATAACGTCTTATATGGGCAGAATTATGAACTATTAATTCAACTCCCTCAAGGTTATGAGGATTCAGGTACCTATAATATCAATCTCTATCAAATCCCTGCAGGTGGTGATGATGAGAGTGATGGTGAAATACATTATAGTGTAACATTGGATGAGAGTCATTTAATCCATTTTAATGATGTGAATTTTTCCGGTGATAACGAATCTATCTCATTTAATGCCAATATTTTAGAAGATGGCGTCAAATATGCTTACTTGACCATACCAAATAATGAATTTGAAAACTCAAGATTTAGAATTGAACTCATTAAAGAGGGAGCTGAGGAACCAATCGGAGAAAAAGTAATCAACTCTCAATGGCTGGATATGCCTGTAAGTCTTTACAATCTTGACGTTGCAATTCAGATGATGGAGTTCATCGTTAATGATCAGGAAGTGAGACGATTGAAATCAGGATCTGCATCAGAGAAGGAAGAAAAGTTTAGAGAGTTCTGGTCACAACGTGATCCTACCCCTGATACTGAATTCAATGAACTGATGACTGAATATTACCGAAGAGTAGACTTTGCACATACAAACTTCAAATCCATGCAGCAACCCGGATATGAAACGGATCAGGGACAAGCTTATATACTTTATGGTCCACCCGATGATATCGAACGACGATTACCTACAAATGCTCCCACAAGAGAGATATGGAGTTATCCGAACCGTACACTTGTATTTGAAGCAACAACAGGATTTGGTGATTTTAGATTGGTATCAGAATCTTAGAATAACGCAAGTACTAAAGAATAAGGCACCTATTATTGGAATTGTAATTCCATCCGCTCTGATTGAAAGTGCCTTCTTCTTTTTCAAATTCATTTCGTTCAGAAATTAAAGCGCAGCCCCCCCTTTACAGAGATCCCGGCAGTATTAAATCCGTAGATCTCAGTAAAATCTGCATCAAACAGATTTCGAACTTCAGTGAAAAGTGCCAGCTGATTGTTTAGGAGCTTGTATTCAGCATAGATATTTACAAGTGTATATGAATCGAGCGTAACCTCCTCCGAGGTGAAATTGTTTTCCGGGTTAAAAAACAGGTCTGTTCTATCACTATTGTACTCACCATCAATACGTACCAATATATTATCAGAGATATTGATTCCTGTATTCACTCCAACACTGTGCCTTGGCCTTCTGATTAAATTGTCTCTTTGTATTTCGTTACCACTCGCATCAAACGTGGTTAATTCACCAGTCACGTAATTATAGTATGCACCTAACCGCAGGATATTACTTATGAGCCAGTTTCCTGATATTTCAAATCCATTATCATTTTGTCTGTCCCGATTAATAAAACCCTCAGGAAAAGTAAAGACAATCAGATTGTCAATTTCACGAATGTAGTACATTAGGTCTATTTTCAATGATTGTTGTAAAAGGTAAGTTTCAACACCGAAATTAAGATACCGACTAGTTTGAGGATTGAGGTCCGGATTCGCACCAAATGGACCAAAAAGTTCACTTAATGTGGGTGCTTTGAAACCTGTGGTGACTGATCCAAATAGTTTTACACTCTCTGTTACGTTATATGACGGAGAAAAACTATACGTTGAGTTTGTACCATATTCAGAATGATTATTGTAACGCAGGCCAAGTTCTGCACTCAATCCATTCACATTTTTCAGTAACAAAGTGGCGTAAGGGCTTGTAATTTGTGCATTCAGATCACTGGTACTGCCACTCTCCGGCATCAAGTATTCTTGATAGTTTAAGCCTGCCAATAGATTAAGATTTTTTGATAGCTTGTAATCGCCGTACAGATCGGCATTATGAAATCTCCCTTCAAATCCATCATCACCGAATTGACTGACAAATGAACGTTCTGTTCTGGTGTAATTATACCCACCATTTAAATTCAAGTTTTTACCTGAAAATTTTAATTGAACACCGGGATTGATCATATATAGAGAAAATGTGTTATCAGAATCCTGAAATGATCCACCATCATAACCTCCATCAAACTCATTGAAATTCAGAAATGGTGAAATCGTAAAATCATTTATTGGTTCCAGTTCAATTTTTCCATAAAAAGAGCTCGAATTCAATCCGTCATCACCAAAAGTGCCGGTACTGCCCGGATCGGCGGCTGCGCTGAAACCGTCACTCGATTCTTGCTTGTAGTTGAACGCATATCCAATCCGCTTATTTAACGATCCATTTATCCCTGCTGATCCCTGAAATGTGTAAAATGAACCGTAAGAAATTTGACCATTTCCGGCAAATGCACTCTCAGAACCTTCTTTTGTGATAATATTTATTACACCTGCTATGGCATCTGTACCGTAGAGGGTGGAGTGACTCCCCTTTAAGATTTCGATCCTTTCAATATTATTCAATGGCAAAAGACGTAAATCGAATGTCCCTCCTTCTCCTGAAGGATCATTAACTGCCAATCCATCTATGAGAATAAGCGTGTATTGAGCTGATGCACCTTGCATATATAGTATTTGTGGATTGGCAGGCGAGCCAAAAGAGTCGTTAACTCGTATGCCACTTTGCTGATTGAGAAGTTGCCCTAAATTACGGCTGCCATTTTGCTCAATCTCTTGTCGATTGATTACGAGTACCGGCTTCGTAGTCTCTCTTTGTGTCAACGGAATTTTAGATGCCGTAATCACGATTTGATCTAACCGAAGTGAATCGCTTGCTGTTAGCTCTGTTGTTTGTGCATTTGCTAATGAGGCACACAAAAAAGCCCCTAATAGTGTTAAGTATATTTTGCTCATGGGTTTGTTTTGTTTATGATTAACCAATGAGCTCTCGATGAAAAAAGATGGGTCGGTTCGAGTGTGCTTATTTAAAATAAATACACCAATCCTTTCCCGGCTCTTCCTCCGAAAGCCTGTGAACTTGCAGCAATCAGGCAGGTCTTCTGACTTACTCATCATTAGTAACCTTCCCATTCCAACAGCAGGAACAGTGGCGTACAACACTAATGAACTTATTGAGCTTACAGCTACGGGGATAGTTTCGGATTTTCACCGAATTCCCTTTTCATCCGATCTGGTTACAGATAGGAACCTAACGCTGAAAAAGGATAGCCTATATTTAAGATTTATTCAAGATGAAATTGCATCTAATTTTGGATCTATTGAAAATAAGTATCCACTTTTTTTCAAAATCCAAGGTTGATTTTGACATATCAATCGAATCAATCGATATTGCTATTAGAATTCTTAGAATATTGAATCGATTCTAAAATCATGAATCTAACAGAAGAAGCAGTTTCCATATTTAAATCTACACTTTCAAATGTGGATCCGAAACTTTTTATTCCGGAAATAGTCACGCTTGATGCTTCAAATGCATATTTCAAAGTCTATGAAGAAGAATTCAAATTGAAGAAAAATCAAAAAATCTATGTTATTGGAAGTGGAAAAGCCTCTTCAACAATGGCAGAAGCATTTGAAAAAATATTTTCTACACATATTCATTCCGGATTAATCATTGCTCCACCCCATTCGAAGTCTAATCTGAGAACGATTCAAATGTTAGAAGGTAGTCACCCTATTCCGGACAAAAAAAGTCTGGACTCCACAATTAAGTATTTGGAATTTATTCAAACAATTCCACCGGGTTCTTATGTTTTTAATCTCATTTCCGGCGGAACATCTGCACTTCTCTGTAAACCGGTGGGTTCAATATCTATTGAAGATTTGCAACATGTGTTCAAACTTTTGATTCAATCGGGTGCTTCGATACAAGAGATTAATACGGTTAGAAAAACATTATCAGAAGTAAAAGGAGGGCAACTTTTAAAACATTTAAATCATGTTCATCTGTTAGATCTGATTATTTCTGACGTACCGGATGACGATCTAAGATTCATTGGCAGTGGACCCACGGTTGCACAGGAAATTTCCTATGCTCAATCTATAGCAGTTACAAAAAAATATGATTTATGGAAGAATTTGCCTGAAAAAGTGCACTTTCACCTTACAAAAAATGCATCAAAAGAGCGTGAAGAATCGGTGATTCATAACAACTATGATTTCGACAATCATAAGTCCTGGATTGTATCATCAGCTGTAAAAGTTGCAAGAGAAACGTCATCCATTGCAAATAAAAGAGGTTATGAAGTTGTCCTATTTGAACCGGCATGGACGGGTAACATTGAAGATTTTGAAGAATTTATCTACCAAAACACGACTGAATATCTTAAAGATGGATCTAAAAAGAAGGTTTTGATCTTTTTTGGTGAGTGCACAGTTACGATTTCAGGAGAGGGAAAAGGTGGCCGGAATCAAGAATTGGCCCTAAGAATGGCGAAAAGATTTAGTCGGCTAGACACTCCCTTAGCATTTCTAAGTGCCGGTACAGACGGTATTGATGGACCCACAGATGCGGCCGGTGCAGTCATCGATGGGAATACTGTGAATGATGCGAATGAGATGGGTTTGGATATTGAAAAATACCTAAGTGAAAATGACAGTTATCACTTTTTTAAACAGTATGGTAATCATATCATTACAGGTCCGACCGGGAACAATGTGATGGACATTCAGATCGTACTGATAAACGGTGCTTAAATTGACTTTCTTAAGTGGATTAGGTTTCAAATAAGAAATCTATTATCTCAGATCAAAAAGCTTGATTATCTTTCAGATTCAAAATAACAATGCTTACTTTAAAATCTAATTCATTGAGACAACTATGTATGTAGATAATCCCGCTTCATTTACTGATTACTACGAGCTTACTATGGCTCAGGGATATTATTTATCCGGTATTCATGAGCGAAAAGCCAGTTTTGACTATTTTTTCAGAAAAGTTCCTTTTGAAGGTGGATATGTAATATTTGCAGGCCTCAAAGAGCTCATCGAAACCATCAAGCATCTTAAGTTCAGTGAGGAAGAGATTGAATATCTTGAAAAAGAAAATTTTTCAGATGAATTCATAGCTTATCTCAAAAACTTTCAATTCCGTGGTGATATCTGGTCGGCAAGAGAGGGTGATATAGTATTTCCGGGGGAACCCATACTCCGTGTGGATGGAAATTTATTGGAAACTCAGATCATTGAAACACTATTATTGAATGTGTTGAATTTTCAATCATTGATTGCAACCAAAGCAGCACGAATTAAATATGCAGCGGGTGAAAATTCTACCGTATTGGATTTCGGATTACGAAGAGCTCAGGGATTAGCCGGTATTCATGCCACCAGGGCTGCTATGATTGGAGGATTTGATGGAACCTCAAATGTCTATTCTGCACAACGTTTCAACATTCGTGCCGGCGGTACAATGGCTCACTCCTGGATCCAGTCATTTGAAGACGAATTAACAGCCTTTCGTACCTATTCTGAACACTATCCTGATTCGACGCACCTCTTGGTGGATACCTATAATACACTTGAAAGCGGTATACCAAATGCAATTACAGTTGCAAAGGAACTGAAGGAAAAAGGACATGATTTGGTGGGTATTCGATTGGATAGCGGAGATTTAGCTTACTTTTCAAAACAGGCCCGTAAAATGCTGGATGCCGAAGGATTTCAAAATGTTAAAATTGCAGTGTCAAATCAACTGGATGAGCGTGTAATAGCAAGTTTACGTTCCCAAAATGCTCCCATTGACATATTTGGAGTGGGTACCCGACTTGTCACCGGTGATGAGACACCTGCCTTGGATGGAGTTTATAAATTGGGTTCTGTCAATAATAAGCCCACTCTAAAAATTTCAGAGAATATTGAAAAAATCACTCTCCCCGGAAGTAAGAAGATCTATCGTTATTTAAATGATGATGGTTCATATTATGGAGATGCAATTATTCTAAATGAAGAAAAAGAGATACAGATAATGCATCATCCCACCTTTCCTGCTAAAAAGAGTACACTTGTTGGGCGTGATTTCAGAGAGCTATTAATTCAGGTTATAAAAAGTGGAGATGAAATAACTCAAATGCCTGATGTGAAATCAATTGTGAAGTATAAAAAAGAACAATTTTCGAAGCTTCATCCTGAGTATAAACGATTTGATAATCCACATATTTACAAAATTGGTATCAGCACACAACTAATGGAAACCAGAGACCGGTTATTGGTCAGCTTAAAAAGCTAGTTAACTCATGAAAGCACTATTAATCGTTGATGTACAGAATGATTTTTGTCCCGGTGGAAATCTTGCCGTTCCAAACGGTGATGACGTAGTACCTGTTATCAACTCTCTAATTGAAGAATTTGACATCATCATACAGACACAAGATTGGCACCCTTCCGATCACTCATCGTTTGCCTCCAATCATGACAATAAGGAGTCGTATGAGACAATTGAACTGGATTATGGCACGCAAGTTCTGTGGCCCGACCACTGTATTCAAGGCAGTAAAGGTGCTGAGTTTCATCCGGGATTAAATACGAATAAAACTCAAGTTATTATTCGTAAAGGTTTCCGGAAGAATATCGATTCCTACTCTACATTCTATGAAAATGATCAAACCACAGGTACCGGACTTACCGGGTATCTTAGAGAAAGAGACGTAAAAGAGATATACACAACAGGATTAGCGACTGATTTCTGCGTAAAATGGTCTGTTCTCGATGGTATAGATGAGGGTTTTAAAATGTATTTAATTCAGGATGCCGTAAGAGGTATCGATTTAAATGGATCACTTCAAGAGGCTATGAATGAAATGAAAGAGAAAGGAGCTGTTTTTATCACATCTGATCAAATTCATAAGTGAGAGAAATTGAATCTTTTGATGCTATCATATTAGGTGCCGGGCTCTCCGGTTTATCTGTAGCCGATTCATTGATGGAGCTGGGATACCAATGTGCTATAGTTGATGCCGGTTTTCCCGGTTCAGGAGCTTCAGGAGCTCCAATGATGCTTGCCAACCCTGCAACCGGTCGAAGAGCACGTAGAATGTGGCGAGCTGAAGATTGTTTCGATTCATTACTGAAATACCTCAACAAAATTGATAGAATAACAGGCAGAAGATGTTATAGTATGAATGGTGTTATTCGCCCTGCACTGACAGCTGAAATTGCTGATGATTTTAATAGATCCCCTGATAAATATGAATGGCTGCCTGGATGGATCGAGTGGATCGATTCTGAAAAATTTAGTGAACAGTTTCCCTATTTCAATACAAATTTTGGTGGGTTATACATCCCTAAAGGTATCACTCTCAAAGGTGCTGATTATTGTGAATCTTTGGTTCAGTATTTGGAGTCGCAAAACTGCTACACATTATTTGGTTCAAAACCTGAGATCTTAAAAAATGGAAATCAATGGATTATTCAAATCGAGGGAGATATTCAGTTAATTACTCCGATTGTTATTGACGCCACAGGATATCAACAAGCTATGAATGAAAATTGGTCATTCATTCCTTTACATCCGATTAAAGGTCAAACAGCCACATTACATTTTGATGAAAATATTCCTTTAAAACATTCTGTATCAAGTCTTGGGTACATTGCCGTAATGCCAGAGAATCCCTATCAAATTACTGTTGGAAGCACTTATGAGCATCATTTCCGGGATCTAAAACCGGATCAGAAAGGACTCTCCTACTTGCAGGGAAAACTCGAAAAAACACTTCCCGGTTTTTGGGAAAAGTCAAAATCCGTTAAACAATGGGCATCTGTAAGAGTGAGTGTTCAGGATAAAATGCCGGTAATCGGAGAACATCCCGAGTTAAAAGGTCTATTTTTTATTGGTGCAATGGGATCAAAGGGATTGATGATGAGCAGATATGTAGCAGACATCCTGGCTCAAAAAATTTGCAATAGGATTCCACTTGAACCCTCTCTCTCCCTGGAAAGGTTTATCTAGTTTGATTTACAACCCTATCTCATTCCTTAAGTCTTAGTTTGATTAAAATTTTTAGAATGTATTTTTGATCTATCAATCATTTTTTTCTATTGTCAGGGGTTGAAAATATAATTTAATCTTCAAACTCTATGTCAGCCACATTCTTAATCGCTCTTACTGTTATAAGTATCTTGGTTTTACTCGTCCTGATTATTTATTACAGGATGCAAGCATTTATTGCACTCCTTGTAATCAGCATGTTAGTGGCCATTGCAGGTGGTATACCTATCGATGAAATTATTACCACGATACAAGAAGGCATGGGAGGTATTCTCGGTTACATAGCCATTGTCATTGGTATTGGGACTATGATTGGGGAAATTTTAAGAGTATCGGGTGGTGCCGGACAGATAGCAGGTACATTGATTAAAAGTTTTGGTGAGAAAAAAGCTCCCTGGGCACTTACTTTGATTGGGTTAATTGTAGCAATACCGGTTTTCTTTGAAGTAGCATTGATTCTTTTTATACCTCTTGTTTATGATCTAACAAGAAGAACCGGAAAATCGATATTAACCTATGGAATCCCTTTGGCAGCCGGTATTGCGGTCGCTCACTCGTTCATTCCCCCTACTCCCGGTCCGGTTGCTGTAGCTGCTTTAATTGGTGCAGATTTAGGTTGGGTAATCCTATTCGGATTGATCGCCGGTATTCCAGCAGCTATTGTGGGAGGGATTTTTTATGGACGATATATAGGTGAAAAAATAAAAGTCAGTGTTCCCGAGCATATGATCCCAAAAACTGAAGAGGACATGGTTACTGATATTAAGAAGATTCCCGGATTTGGAATTTCTATCACCATTATCATTGTGCCTCTGGTATTAATTCTTATGAATACTGCATCCCAAGTAATATTTACTGAAGGGTCTCAAATGTACAATTGGATGGGATTCATCGGGCATCCGTTCACCGCTTTAACGATTGCATCCCTGTTAGCTTTCTATTTCCTTGGAACCAGGCTTGGGTTTACCCGAAATCAGGTTCAGGAGGTCGCGACTCGCTCTATGCAGCCCGTAGGTATGATCATTCTTTTAACGGGTGCAGGCGGAGTATTTGGTAGAGTTTTGGTTGCTGCAGGGGTCGGAGATGTACTAGTAAATGTGATGGCATCAAGTAATCTGCCGGTTGTACTATTTGCATTTTTAGTTGCTACAGTTATACGTGTCGCCCAGGGATCTGCCACCGTTGCAATGGTTACGTCAGCAGGTTTGATTGCGCCTATCATAGAAATAGCCGGTTATTCTCCCCCTATGATTGGATGTGTCGTGATTGCTATTGCTTGTGGTGCCACAGTATTTTCCCATGTTAATGATTCCGGATTTTGGCTGGTGAAAGAGTTTATGGGTCTAACAGAGAAGCAAACGTTAATGTCGTGGACAGTATTGGAGACAATTATCGGTGTAACGGGAGTTTTAATCGTATTGTTGATAAGTATGTTTTTGTAAATCATTAAAAACAAGCTTACCAAGCATTTGTACCCTTGTGAATTGATTGTACACTTAATTGTATCCTCAAAATGGATATATAAGGACACATGAATATGGTTTTTAGACATAAAAAAAGCCGCCTTATACAATGCGACTTATACTAGTGCGGAGAGAGAGGGATTCGAACCCTCGGTACCTTTTTCAAGGTACACACGCTTTCCAGGCGAGCCCGTTCGACCGCTCCGGCATCTCTCCAAAAATGAATATCA
>JAGXIS010000009.1 GCA_024635465.1 Bacteroidota bacterium
CGGCAGACGGACCCGTTGCTGTCTATTCAGAAAATGGGGAGATCAAAGTAAATCTTGTTTATGATGTGCAGCAGCAGTTGACTGACCGGGAGCGTCAGTTCAGAAATAGACTGCAAATGATGGAGTATCAAATCACCACACTAGAGAATGATTATCTGGTTTCAGAGAAGAATTTTGATGATTGGAATAATGAGTATCAGCGAGAATCGGAACAGGTTCAACAGATGATGGATCAATTAAATGATTGGATACAACAAATCAATTCGCAAGGAGGATTCAACTCTGAACAGTTAGAAATTCTTGATGAGAGGAGAGAACGAATCAACCGATTGTCTGAACGTATGGAGCAATCCGGTTCTCTATTAACTGAAAAGGTAGAAGATATCAATGCTCAGCTCAGACAGATGAATCGTATGATCGACGAGAAAAACGTACTCATTCAAGAATACAACCGGACATTCAGTGGTACCAAACGGTTTACTCAGGGATCTTATGAGCGATCGAATGGCAATGAATGGATCAACATATTTCAGTTTGCAAATAGGGAGGAGCTGGAATTGGTGATGGCACACGAGGTGGGGCACGCCCTGGGTCTGGATCACGTAGAAAATCCGGCCTCAGTAATGCACCATTTGATGGGGCAACAAGCCAGAACAGATTTGATACTCACTTCAGAAGATCAAGATGCCCTAAGGGATGTCTGTGATTTTTAAGACAAAAAGGAATATTTTAATCTTACTTATTGTTAAAAATGGAAATAGGTCGGTTTGACTGGTCTGAATCCTTGGGGAGTGTTTTTCAGACAGTTTTTAGTCTCAGAATTCCTTTTATAGACTACGATGTGCAAATTCTCCCCCATGGTGTGCTCCTTTTTCAACGCGAAGCGAAATCAAAAATCAATCAATAATTGAAGGTCTAATGATTACTAAAGATGAAATTCTATCTGCCCAAAAAGCTTGGGGTGATGCACTTATTGAAATTGGAAAACTAAAAGACAATCGTGATGAATGTGAGGCATTGACCTCTGAGGTTATTGATCGTTTTTATGCCTATGACCTTGGAAATGTGCTCTTTAAGCCGACTCGAGCAAAGGATATTCAATTTCGAGACACTCGTGAAGGGGCAATGTCATATTTTATCGGTGGTTCGGACAGATATCCTGAAGATACCGGGTTTGCGTTACAGCCCTGGTCAAAGGTTGAGTTTAATAATGCCGGTGGGTTTTTCATTTATGAAGATTATGCTTTAGTGATGGGAAATTATAAATTCACAGAAGCAGGCACCGGCGTAATCAGTAAAGTTGAATATACTTTCGGTTATATCAGGGATGCTAAAAGAGCATTAAAAATCAATCTCCATCACTCTTCGGTTCCATTTACTCCATAAATTCTGCTCATTTTTTGTACGCGTTAGCGCACCGAGCGCTCCTCTTTTATCCCACGCAGCGAAGCGAACAACACGTAAGTGAGATCCTGAAATAAATTCAGGATGCCGCATGGCGGGTTACCTGCCCTTCCACAGCCTTCTTTTAAAGCCCCATAATCAGACTTTAAACTGTACAAGACAAACATAGGATGACGTGGTGGGGTGGTATTTCGCTACCACTTTGATGGGAATTATACCCTATACTGCATTTATTTACTTAAATAGAGGTTTTTAAACTCATACGGTTTCCGGAAATGTTCATCATCGAAATTTTCCATGAAGTAGATACTTTCGCCGGTTGATTTCATTTCAGGTCCCAGTTCTTTTTTCACTTCAGGGAATTTATCAAAAGGGAACACCGGCTCTTTTATAGCCCAGTTCTTCAATTTGGATTCCAAATCGAATTCTTTCAATTTAGCACCTAACATCACTTTTACTCCTATTTTGGCTTCAGGTCGCTGTGTTGCTTTGGCTAAAAATGGAATGGTTCGAGTTGATCTTGGATTGGCCTCCAAAACA
This sequence comes from Bacteroidota bacterium, assembly GCA_024635465.1. Taxonomy (GTDB): domain Bacteria; phylum Bacteroidota; class Rhodothermia; order Balneolales; family Balneolaceae; genus Rhodohalobacter. Next base: position 1,945 of record JAGXIS010000009.1, read on the forward strand.
TAAACTTTCTCATCTTTGACAGCATACTGGACATTTAAAAATCCGATAATGCCCATATCACTTGCTATTTTTTCCTGGAATTTTTCGATTGTTTCAATCACCTCCTTACTCAATGAGTAAGGTGGAAGCACAGCTGTGGAATCACCGGAGTGTACACCGGCGGGTTCAATGTGTTGCATTATGCCGGCAATATGAATCTGCTCTCCGTCATAAACAGAATCAACATCCACTTCAATGGCTTTATCGAGATACTTATCTATCAAAAAATCATTTTCGGGATGGGTTTGAAGAATTTTTTCTACGTATCGTCTCAATTCATCTTCCCGAACGGCGATTCTCATCCCTTGTCCACCCAACACGTAACTGGGTCTTATCAGAACCGGATACCCGACTCGATCTGCAATTTTTATGGCATCATCTCCATTTCTGGCCGTTCCATACTCCGGAAAGGGGATATCCAGACGTTTCAATAATTTTGAAAATTCACCCCGATCTTCCGCTAAATCAATTCTTTCAAACTCTGTACCAAAAATCTTAATTCCTGATTCAACAAATCTTTTACCGAGTTTGAGTGCGGTTTGTCCGCCCACCTGCAGGATCACCCCTTCCGGTTTTTCATGTTCAAAGATATCCAGTACCCGTTCCCAATAAACCGGCTCGAAGTAGAGTTTGTCTGCAATATCAAAATCAGTGGAAACCGTTTCCGGGTTACAATTCACCATGATCGCTTCATATCCCATCTCCTGAGCAGCCAACACGGCGTGAACACAGGAATAATCAAACTCGATTCCCTGACCAATACGGTTCGGTCCGCTACCCAGAATCATCACTTTCTTTTTATCGGTGACGATACTTTCATTTTCTGTTTCATAGGTAGAATAATAGTAAGGTGTTTCTGCCGGAAATTCGGCTGCACAGGTGTCAACCATTTTAAAACTTGGCTTCAAACCTAAAGAGAGGCGCTTATCACGCACCGTATTCTCAGTGACTTTCTCGCCACTCTTACTCAATAACCAAGCGATCTGAACATCTGAAAATCCGGCCCTTTTCAATTCAAGAAAATCCTCTCTGGTAATACTTTCCAAAGATTGGCCTTCCGTCCTGTTTTCAAGACTGACCATATATCGAATCTGTTGTAAAAACCAGGGATCTACTTTGGTGATATCTGCTAGTTCTTCAACCGATGTTCCAAACTTGAATGCATTTCGAATCTGTAAAGTACGATCCCAATAAGGTTTTAACAGACGTTCCCGAACCGATTTTCGATCCGGTTCACTATAGCCATCGGCACCCAGACCGCCACGTCCAACTTCAAGGGATTGCCACGCTTTATTCAGCGCTTCAGGGAATGTTCGTCCGATAGACATCACCTCACCAACTGCTTTCATCTGAGTGGTCAGTTCTTCATCAATCCCTGAAAACTTATCGAAATTGAATCGAGGTATTTTAACGACTACATAATCAATGGAAGGCTCAAAACAAGCGGATGATACCTGGGTAATTGGATTGGGTAATTCATCAAGTGTGTAACCCACAGCCAGTTTAGTGGCAATCTTAGCGATTGGATATCCGGTTGCTTTGGATGCCAGTGCGGAGGATCGGCTCACTCTTGGATTGATCTCTATGGCTACCAACCGATCACTGCCCGGTTCCATTGCAAACTGTACATTACAACCGCCGGCAAAGTCCCCGATCGATCGCATCATCTTTATAGCTGCGTCCCGAAGTATCTGATACTGTTTATCAGTGAGTGTCTGAGTGGGTGCTACTGTGACAGAGTCACCGGTATGCACACCCATTGGATCCAGGTTTTCAATCGGGCAGACGATCACTACGTTATTATTATCATCGCGAAGCAGTTCCAGTTCAAACTCTTTCCAGCCAAAGATACTCTCTTCAATCAGTACCTGATGAACCGGGCTCATCTCCAGTCCACGGAGAACTTTCCGTTCAAGTTGATCCTCACTCCAAACAATCCCTCCTCCGGAACCGCCAAGTGTAAACGATGGTCGAATCACGATAGGCAACCCGCCCAACTCTTCAACAATCTCTTTAGCGTCGAGCAGAGAGTTTGCTGTACGGCTTTTACACTGCTCAATACCAATTTTTTCCATCAGGTCTCTGAAAAGCTGCCGGTCTTCAGTGATATCGACCGCATCCATATTCACCCCGATTATTTTGACACCCATTTTTGTCCAATACCCTTCGTGTTGAAGGTCGCGGGCGAGGTTGAGAGCTGTTTGTCCACCCATTGTAGGGAGTACGGCATCCGGTTTTTCAATCTCTACAATCTCTTTAATAGAGGCTGTTGTGAGGGGTTTCAGATAGATGGAATCGGCCATCATAGGATCGGTCATGATCGTTGCAGGGTTCGAATTGATGAGAACCACTTTGTAGCCCTCTTCACTAAGAGATCGACAAGCTTGTGTACCGGAGTAATCAAATTCACAAGCCTGGCCTATTACTATGGGACCGGAACCGATAATCAGAATTTTACTTATGTCGTCGCGACGTGGCATAGTTTATCTATTGATTTGGTTAAATAAATTGATTTATGAATGTGCTTCTTTGATCATATCCAGAAACTGATCGAACAGATAGGATGAATCGTGCGGACCCGGGGAGGCCTCTGGGTGATATTGTACCGACATCCCTTTGAAAGTCTTAAATTGAAGTCCCTCAATGGTTTTGTCGTTTAGATTGATATGAGTTACTTCTGCTTTGGATTCGTCAATTGCATTTTCATCGACTGCAAACCCGTGATTTTGAGTGCTGATTTCGACCAATCCAGTTTTTACATTTTGTACGGGTTGATTGGCCCCCCGATGACCCACAAACATTTTTTTGACAGGGATTCCTTCGGAGAGAGCCATGAGTTGGTGGCCTAGACAGATACCGAACAGGGGTTTACCGGTAGATTTTGCATATTCGACCATGGGGAGTCCGTAATGTGATGATGCGTTGGGATCTCCGGGTCCGTTACTGAAAAAATAGCCATCGGCATTCCACGCTTTCACCTCTTTCAGATCGGCTTCTGCCGGAAATATTCGTAATGTGCATCCGCGTGACACAAAATTATTGATGATATTCTGCTTAATACCGTAGTCGAATACAGCCACTTTGTAGGGGCCATCAGAGGTGACGGTTTGAGCCTCATTTCTTGTCACTTTTGTGGCCAGTTCCAAACCTACCATGGAATCCCACTCTTTGGCCATGGTGACTAATTCATTTTCATTGAGTATTTCCGAGCTGATCACTGCGTTCATTACGCCTTTGGTTCGAATGTGGCGAACCAGCATTCGGGTATCTACGCCGGAAATACCAACTACTTCATTTCGCTCAAGGTACTTTTGAAGACTTCCATCAGCCATCGGGTTACTGAAATCGTCGGAGAATGAGCGCACAATCAAGCCGGCGATCATCACCTTGTGAGCCTCATCGTCACGACTCATGGTGCCGTAATTTCCGATATGAGGATAAGTCATCATCATCAGCTGTCCATAGTAGCTTGGGTCAGTAAAAATTTCCTGATAGCCGGACATGCTTGTATTGAAGCAGAGTTCACCGCCGGAAGTACCGATGGATCCGATGGATCGACCTTTCACGGTTGTGCCATCGGAGAGTGCGAGTATTGCCGGTTTATGTTCGGGTGTAGCTGGAGTCATAGTCAGATCTATTTTCAAACGGGATTATGAGAGAGTAGAAAACCAAAAAAAATCCGACTACGGAAACCGTGTCGGATTTGTGGGTAGAATTTGATTGTAAAATATCTGTTGGTGGGAGCGTTCTCATCTGCTCTTTTTAAAGGTTTAAGTAAGGTAAGGAGATGAGAGTTTTATTGAAAGGGTAAATTTGAATTTTTTAATACCGAAGGTGGAGAATGCTGGCATCACTTTCAGTTACAGTAATGATCAGAAGGTTTCCATAATCCGATTCATCAAAATGTTCGGCGAAATGTGTTCGATTCAGCAGCAGGTTTGCCAATTCAGGAATTGTATTAGAATGCCCGGAGATCAAATATGTAAACCCACCATCAGATTCCAGCCACCTCTTCACCAGCTGCTCCTGAGCTTGAGGATCATACTCGACAGGTTCCATTTGGTTTCGCTGAGCGATGAAATGAATCGTCTCTCGGGTACGGGTGTAGGGTGATGTATAGATAGAGTCGGGTTTTACCCGTTCCAATACGTAATCAAGTAGGGCTGAACGAGCAACTCCATCTTCAGAAAGATCAGGGTCACGGCCATCGTCAACTTTTTCTGCATGACGAACCAGGATGAATGTTTTGATTTCATCTGTTTCAGATTGAGCGTAACCAATGGTAGAAAGAGATGTTAGAAAGAGTAGGGATAGAATCAGATATTTCATGGCAAAATAAGAATCGGGCTAAGAGTTAGTGAAGCTCTATGAATCACTAATATAGATTGAAAAGTTGAAAATAGTACTCTGAATTTCATCAATGTGAATGGGCTCTCATGGGTGAAAATCGATGTTTATCTAACAGCTTCTTAAAAGGGGTTATGATGTTTTGTACACAAACATGGTTACATTTGAATAAATAAAAAAATTCGAACTGAAAAAGGAAGTTTCGAAACCAAATAGTTAGGTGTAAATAAAGTGATATGAAGATTGAAAGAAAAACAGAACTGATTGAATCCCTGAACTTACAGCCCCATCCTGAAGGTGGGTTTTTTTCGGAAATCTATCGAAGCAGGAAGGAGTTCAACCTTGGAGAGGGTAGTGGATTTCCCTCCGGAAGAAATTATTCTACGGGGATCTACTATCTGCTGGGAAGTGAGGATATCTCCTGTTTTCATCGGATCAAATCGGATGAGGTTTGGCATCACTATGAAGGGTCGTCGATCACAATTCATGTGATACATGAGGATGGACTTTACGAGGCTCTCTTTTTGGGGAAAAATTTGAGTGATCAGCAACAGCCACAGTGTATGGTCCCTGCCGGCGCCTGGTTTGGTGTAACGGTAGATGAGTCGGATCACTACGTTTTGTGCGGTTGTACTGTATCGCCCGGTTTTGATTTTGAAGATTTTGAGATGGCCGATCGATACAGGATGTTACAGGCATTTTCCGAGCATGAAGCCATTATTCAGATGCTGACGAGTGAAGTGTGATCTGTTCTTTAACAGGATTGAGTTCAAAAAATCCTGTTGGGATGATGGGGGTAGGGGTTGGGTAAAAAATCGATATCAAACCTTCCTATTAAATCTCGATATCGGGATATATTAGATTTTCTGTTCAACCTATCAAAATTCCATATTAGTTGATGATTTTTCGAATTCAGAGTAGTTGACTTCTGATTACTTTTATTCAACCCCCTTTCGTAATAGATGTTTTCTCTGTTTTCTGTAGTAATCGTTTTATACCAAATATCAGAACGAAGGAAATTATAAACGTCGTAAATATTAGTAAGAAACCCATTGAAATCGTATTCGTATTCAGTAGTCCAATTCGAAGTATCTGAGTTGTAATCCCATTGAATTAAGTTATTGTGGGAATCATAGGTGTATGTATCTATCCCTAGAACTGAATCATCAGCTCCGTAATAGATTTGTTTAGCTAAATTGTTATTTGAATCATAGGTGTACCTATCCCTACCCAAAACCGAATCATCAGACCTGTAATAGATTATTTCGGTCAGATTGATGTTGGAATCATAGGTATAGGCGATTCTTAATGAAACTGAATTACTGGAATTGTAAAGGATTCTCTCGATTAAATTATTGTTTGAATCGTAGGTATAGGCAAATCTTACTGAAATTGAACCATCGGAATCGTAATAGATTTGTTCGGTTAAGTAGTTGTCTGAATTGTAGGTAAAGGTGATTCTATAGGTAACCGAATCATCCGGACCAGTACGGATTTCTTCAATTCTATTATGATTTACATCATAGGTATAGACGTCTGAGTATAAAATGGTATCATCAGAATCATAAGAAACAAAATTGGTTAGGTTCTCATTGGTATCGTAATCCCATGTTGATGAATAGACATTTGTTTCAGGAGAAGGATAATTTGTTTCCTCATGTATGTACCCATTCACCTTTTGCAGATTTCTACCATCTAAAACATGTCGGAATGTAGCGGTTACATTCAAGACTCCATCCATTGTAACCGAAACTATGTCATCTGTAGAAGAAATATCACCGCTCCACTCTACAAATTCATAATCTTGTGAAGGGATAGGAGATAAAGTCACCTTTCTTCTGGATGGATTATCTTCAAAGGATTCCTGTTGAATAGTAACCGTTCCTTCACCACTTATTTCAGTGGTGAGGAGTTCATCAATAGATTTGAATACAGAAGTTACCTCGATTCCTTTATTAATCTCAATGGTTTTAGGGTTATCATTGCCATCTATATCACCAATCCACTCATAAAATACCCATCCATCAACAGGTTTAGAAGTAAGTTGAACGACCGTACCAACAGCGTGTTCACTCTTATTCTGTATCACGTCTTCCGTTACAGAACCCTCACCCTCGACGAGTATATTCAACGGATATAATTTCTCACTGAAGTTCCCTACCACATTCTTATCACTATCCATTGTAATTGAAAGGGTAGTGTTATTTCCACTACCATCACCACTCCAATTGTTGAATATCCAGTGTTCAGATGGAGTTCCAGTAATTGTTACTACTTCACCTTCTTCATAAGTTCCGGCTGATGGAGTGGTGGTTCCTTCACCAACAACAGAAGTGGACAAGGTATAACTCGGAGTAGATTCCGTCCCACACGAAATTAGAAGGAATAGGGATAATATGATGGATAGGGAAACGGTAAATATTCTCATCAATATTTATTTAGATATATTAGCTCAATATGAATCGATAAGAGAATTATACAGATGTGTATAAATCACTTTGATTTGTGATAGGAGTTAAGCAGTACAAGGGTTTTGTCCTATTAAGTACAAATTAACGATATGTACGGAGACAACCGTTACAACGGTTACATATAGAAAATGAATTGGTTGTCAGGAAATAAACTAAATTGAAAGGGTCTTAAATTGAAAAAGATTAACAGTTTTTTGGATTATTTTCAGGGCTCTAAAGTAGAGATTTCAATTTTATAACTTAATCTACAATCAGCGATCCGTAGCATATATTAACTGCTTAACCGAAGGTGTATTTTTTCAGGGTGATTAACTATAAATTTTATAAAATGTTATATGAATTATTCCAAAATTAAGAGCATATTTCTTCGTGGTTTTATTGGCTTTCTTGTGTTAACAGCTCTTGTAGCAATAGTTGCTGTGTTTAGTGAATCGTTCGGGGAAACTCAAATACGCATTTTAGCAACTACTTTCACCATTTCGATAGCCAGTATTTGTGCAATGGCTTGCGCTGCTTTTATTGAACGACGAGGGTTGGTAACGCTAGGGGTGTCAGGTATAATATGTTCAGCATTGGGGGGGGTCCTACTTTTATTAGGTATTTGGGATTTATTGGATGGAGATATTTATTTTAAAATTACTGCATCCTTGATAACGATGTCGTTGGCTTTTGCCCACAGCTTTCTGCTTGCGCTCCCGGAGCTTGATAATCGGCACAAATGGCTTCAACCGGTTACTGCTATAACAATCGGCTTATTAACTATTCAAATTATTGTAGTAGTCTGGATAGAAATTGAAAGCATGATCTATTACCAATCTCTGGGAGTAGTAGCCATTTTGGTGGGACTGGAAACTTTGGTAATTCCAATTCTACTTAAATTGAAAGGGGGAGAAAAGGAGCAAACAAAGGAAATTCATCTAACCCATGTTGATGGTAACTACTATACAAATGCAGTCGGGGATAAGTATGAAGTCAAAGTATTGGATGCCAAGGATATAAAACCTTTAAATGAAAGCATTCAAAATTAATAACAAAAAAGCCCAAATATGTGCGTTAAACACATATTTAAGCTTCACTTAAGTCGGGACGACAGGATTTGAACCGCGGAGCACTGCTCCGAAACAACAACGTCTGGAACGTTAAGAATAGATTTTAGTAGAAAAAGAAAAAGCCCACCGCAAAATGATGGGCTTCTCTTTAGTCGGGACGATCACGCCTTGGGCGTGACGTCCCCTCGCCCCCCAGCCCAGTTTTAATCAGCCAGAGATTCAGTGCCGTTTGATAGGATGATTCTCCGAGTGCGGCTGCTATCTCGCTTCCTCCAATATCTCACTCCGGGCAGGTACCCCAAATGGGTTTGTTTTCCTCTTCTAAAGGACTATTTGTAGAAAAATCAGTTGGCTCGGAAGATATGTTTGAAACACACCATGTGGTTAAATTTTGGTCAAACGAGCTTGCATCTAAAAACATACCACTAATAAGTAGTACGTTACTAACATCCCAATCTCCAATTGGTTGGTTAAATGATTCCGCCTCATTAAACATATCTGACATTCCTATTACATTGCTGACATCCCAATTCCCGATAGGTTGGTCAAATCTTTTTGCTCTTGAAAACATGTATATCATATCAGTTACATTGCTGACATCCCAGTTCCCGATAGGTTGATTAAATGAACTTGCTGCACTAAACATGGTTAGCATACTTGTCACATTTCCGACATCCCAATTACCAATAGGTTGATTGAAAGAGTTTGCGCCGGCAAACATTCGATACATACTCGTTACTTCACTAACATCCCAGTTCCCGATAGGTTGATTAAATGAAACTGCATACAAAAACATACCATCCATATTAGTTACATTACTGACGTCCCAATTTCCAATGGGTTGATTGAAGGATCTTTTTCTGTCAAATAGATATCCCATATTGGTATTCAAAGATGTACAAATCGTAGTTAAGTCGGCCTCTTCACTAATTCTTTGTCTAAGTAATTGAATATCTACAGCCTCATATTCAACTCCATCTACAGTTCCTTTTTCACCCGGCTCTGCTGTAGGACATTTGATGGTAACTCCATTTTCTGCAAGAAAGAACGAAGTATTTTTTTCAAATGTGGCGATGATTTCTGCCGGTTCTTCGACAGTCATTTGAATGGAAATCTCTGTACTCTCCACAGCCCCGCTCCATTCCACAAACTCCCAGCCCTCTGCCGGCTCCGCCTTCAGCACCACAACAGTACCATGCTCATAATCCGTAGACTTCTCCAGGATTTTTTCCTCCTGAACCTCACCTTCGCCTTCAATCGAAACTGTCAGCGGATAGGTCTTTTTGATGTAGAATGCGGTAATATTCTTGTCGGAATCCATTGTTAAAATTTTTGGATTTTCAGAACCGCTCAGATCACCCTGCCACTCATCGAAGAGCCACCCTTCGTTTGGAGTTGCTGTGATGCTTACTTCTGTCCCCTCATCGTACTCCCCTTCAGCGGAAGAGACCGAACCGGCTTCTGCTGGATTGACCGATGTGGAAAGCTGATAGACCGGTGTGTTTTCTGTAGAACAGGAGAAAAAAATGAATGATGAAAGAATGAGAAGTGTAACAATCTTAATTTGTTTCATGAAAAAGCCTCCTGATGCTCCCGGTTATAACTAAAAAAATGAATCTATACGCTCATAAATAACGGATTTCTGTCTATATCTACAATGTTTTTTGAGTATTGAAGGTTTTTCTGGCACTTGACTCCAAGCGATGAATGGATCTACTGGAAGACTTTTCTCAAAATAGTTGAGTACAGCTTGTGTATTTATTTTGAGTGGAGTTGTGGCTTTTCAGGCGTTCGTCTAAATCGGAGGTATGTCTTTAAAAGTGACGGTTAGAGGATCCGGATCTAATGATGTAGGCATAGTATGTCATATCTCTCATTAGATTAAATAAAAAAGGGGCACTTTTTTAAGTGCCCCTTTTTGTAATTGTCGGGACGACAGGATTTGAACCTGCGACCCCTCGACCCCCAGCCGAGTGCTCTACCGGACTGAGCCACGTCCCGATTTGGTAGAATGTAAAATTAGGAGGAAAAAGGTCGAAATACAATGTAAAATTACCCGCTCTTTTTTAAATCACTTAAAAATCTAGAAGCCCCACGTTTTTTTATTTTCTTCTCTAGTAGTTGAGCTTCACTTCTACTTGATAATTTGCGACTCCAAACGAGTGTCCAAGGAACGCCATGTTTAGTAGATGGTACATTTGAACCATTATGGCGATCAAATCTTTTTTTGAGCACATTACATGATCCAGTATAATATCTATGTGCAGATTCACTGAAAAGAATATAGGTGTAAAAACTCATCTCTCTTGAATTATATTGTCGGGACGTTCACGCCTTGGGCGTGACGACCCCTCGACCCCTCACGCGGTTCGCGTGACTCTACCGGACTGAGCCACGTCCCGATTTGGTAGAATGTAAAATTAGGAG
>JAGXIS010000083.1 GCA_024635465.1 Bacteroidota bacterium
GAATCAGCTAATCCACTATCTAATTCAATCATCAGACTCTTTCTTCAAAAACAATCCGCAAGAGGGTTGTTTTATCGATTTACTGCGAAACGATCCGGTGAGAGATATCTACCCGCTATGGGTTTTGAATCCCGTTTCAATTACTCAATGATTGATGCACGACTCTCATATGGATACTTCAATGAATCTGATTCTCCGATTCGTACAGTAACTCCAACCATGCGATATTTTGTAACAACCCGTAATGATGATTCCAGCGTCGAATCAATGTTAATTGAAAATGATTGGAATATTAATTTCAAGGATAACTCTGACATTACAGTGACAGCCAACTGGTGGTTTGAAAACCTCCAAAATCCCCTATTTTTTAGCGATAATGTTTTTGTAGAACCCGGTGATTATTCCCTTTACGGAATTAAATTCGAATATGGAATGAGCAATGCAAAACGTCTGAGGACAGAGATTTCAGGCGGGATAAATACATTTTATGACGGAAGTCAGATTTCCTTTGGAGTTACTCCCACATGGAATCAATCTAAATTTTTCGAAATTAGTGGTGGAGTTGAATTCAATCTTGTTGAATTTCCGGACAGGGATCAAAAAGAGTTCTTAAATATATTTCGACTGCGCTCATTAATTGCTTTAAATACGAAAGTCTCTTTACAATTGCTCTCTCAATACAATTATCTCGCACGAAGACTGGGAACCAATGCTCGAATTCGTTACAACTTCCGAGAGGGTAACGATTTTTGGATTGTATACAGCGAAACGTCAAATACACACCTTGATAGAACTATACCTACGCTGCCACGCTTTAATAATCGTGTTTTACTTGTAAAGTACACACATACTTTTAATTAATTGAATACTCATTCCCTATTTAGTAATGCTATAGTTCTTTAAAATTTTTATCATGATTTATAATCTGATAGAAACCATATACTTTGTATTTTTTAGCTTCAACGATAAATAGTTACTGACAATCATAAATTCAAAATGCAAGATCTAAAAGAAAATCTTTCCTATCCAAAAGAGAACATAAAAGTATTACTGCTTGAAGGGATCCATCCTGCAGCAATTGAAAATTTTACGGATCACAATTTTACCAATATTGAAACGCATAATGAAGCGTGGAGTGAGGAGCAGTTACTTCAAAGTATTGAGGATGCTCACGTAATTGGAATTCGTTCTAAGACACAAATTACCCGTCGTGTATTAGAAAAAGCGAATAAATTGAAAGCTATAGGCTGTTTTTGTATCGGTACTAATCAAGTTGATTTGGATGCTGCTACCAAAACCGGGATTGCAGTATTTAATTCTCCCTATTCCAATACTCGATCTGTTGCTGAATTAGTAATCGCAGAATCTATCATGCTACTGCGCCGAATACCCCTAAGAGATAAAGAAGCACACAATGGGATTTGGCTAAAAGATGCAGATGAAAGCTTTGAAATTCGAGGTAAAAAAATTGGCATCATCGGATATGGACATATCGGTTCTCAAGTTTCCGTCTTGGCTGAAAATATGGGTTTGGATGTATATTACTATGATATTGAGCCTAAATTACCAATGGGTAATGCCACCCGGGTAGGAACACTGAATGAACTGCTGGAAATTTCAGATATCATTACACTGCATGTACCGGCAACCTCTGAAACTAGCATGATGATTGCCGAAAAACAATTCGCAAAAATGAAAAAGAAGAGTGTTCTTTTGAACTTATCCCGGGGATCGGTTGTAGATCTTGACGCATTGAAAAATGCAATCGAATCAGGACAACTCTCCGGTGCAGCAATCGATGTTTATCCCGAAGAGCCGGAATCAAAAGGGGATTCGTTTAAAACGGTTCTACAACAATTACCTAATGTGATTCTTACCCCACACATTGGGGGCTCTACGCAGGAAGCTCAGTACAATATCGGGCAAGATGTATCAACTAAACTGATTCAATTTATTGATAGAGGAACCACTGTTGGATCTCACTCTGTACCTCCACTTAATCTACCTAAACAGAACGATGCTTATCGCATTTTACATATTCACGCAAATAAACCCGGGGTTCTTTCTGAAATCAACAAAGTGCTTTCAGATATGAATATCAATATTTTAGGTCAGTATTTGAAAACCAATGAGCAGATTGGTTACGTAGTTCTTGATATCGACAAACAGTACGATGACAGACTATTTGATGGCTTAAATAGTGTAAATCATACCATCAAAACCCGGATGCTCTACTAATCCCTATTAATCGACACAGTTTAATCCATCTGTACTTGCCCGATTTTTCAATCTGTCAATGGTATAAGGCACATTAAACACGTGAGTCCAACCAAATATTCTCATACCGTTTGAAAATGTCCATATGGGATTACGTCCCCTAAATGAGGGTCCCTCGCCGGCTGATGGCAGATTACTTACTTCTTCTAAGGCATCTCTTAGATCACCTTGGGAGTTGAATTCGTGGATTGGCATGCCTAGTTCGTTTACCATTAGATGTGTAGACCGTTCACACGCTTCAATGAAGAATTTATCCTCACCAGTCAGGTCATAACCGACCAGTAATGGATGAATACTGGATAAAAACGACTCCATATCGTGATCTCGGGGTCCTACATTGTACAAACTGTGTGCATTGTCAATCAAAGCCACTCTTACTTCAGGGCTATCAAACATCTGCTGATATTTACTTAATCCATGAGAAATATAGTTTTGAGAGTAACCATATCGATCGATGGCAATTCGTCCACCCTGCCTTTTTTGAAGTCGTAACATCTGATCTACACGATCATTCAACTCATCCAAATAGACTTCATCTTTTGTCGCATCATAAAGCTCAGACAAGCTCCATACCGAAAGGTAGAGTCTGCGTCCGGTAAGTCCATGTTCTCCAAAAATTCTTCGAACATAATAATCTCCGGTTAGCCTGGCTACATCTAATCCTCTGTGATAACCATCCAAATAATAGGATGCAATCCATCCCTGAACCCACACATGGGCAGATAGCATGGATGTCCATTGCTGCATAGAATGACGTCTGCCCATACCTACATATGGCGAAATTTCATCCTGCATTTCATGTTCCAATGCATCAAGTGATCGGTTTGTATCCCCTCTATACCAATTGGGGCGTGGCCAGTGAGTATTATCGACATCCATTGAATGCCGGCTCATTGCCCTGGCCATATTGTAATAATCCGCATTTCCGCTCCTCATAAAATTTAACCACCATTGGTAATCCATCGCAGGCTCATTATTTGCCCATTGGACCCAAGTGTAGTTAAAGAAATAATTTTTCACATCCCCATAGTCAAACATTCCATACCAGGGTTCCCATTTCTGATTAAAGAGCATCCAGTTCAACTTATATTGTATGCTTCTCTCCAAATCCTGAAATTCATGATCTATACCGGCAAATTGTCCGTAAACACCGGAATTGCTATACCAATCGGCTCCGGCATGGGCTACCGGTGGATTCATGATATGATATAGTTCTCTTCTAATCTCTTCATTCGAATCATCACCCCTATGAAAATTTAAGACGATCTCAGAGGTTTTGGTTATCCCACGTGCAAAGTTACCGACCATACCGGCTTCATTATCTGAGTCTGCTCTTTCAAAACTCATTGGCTCTTCATTGGGTGACCATGTGTAGGCATGAATCTGATTTTTATCTGCATTTACAACCAACTCATTAGGATACTCTTCCAACATATTCCTGATACCGATACTGACACCCCATTTCTCATCTGAAAGGGATACCCATCCTTCAGATTTTTCACTTTCTCTCAGTAATTCGTCTGACTGAATAACTGCAGAAAAACCATCCATTCTATTGTCACGGTCTGAAAATTGAACCGGAGGAGTTCGTGTGGGATCAGGACCGGTTTGAAAAATTGACAACTGATTTTCTTCTTCTAAATACTTTTCAAAAAAATCTGTTTCACCATCCTCCCACCATTTACCTGTCTCTAACCCTGTCTTGAAGATTTTGTCACCATCAATGTGATAATTTAGACCAAAACCCATACTTACTATTCGATCGTTTGGCTCAGTAATACCACTATCCTGACTCCTGATTTCTTCATCAATGATGAGTTCAGTTTGAGTGGCAATATCTGGGTGTTGACGTCCATTATAAGGTTCACTCTTATCGGGATGACCGGTATAAGTGATTGTATGTAAGACTTTTACATAAGATTTCCCGGCATATGCATGAACGTATGTAACAAATGGCGCGTTTTCATGCTCATCATCATTATACTCATACTCCCCTTCCACTCGTACAATGGCGTGCATTGGACCCGATCCCCTTTCAATAAAATGCTGATGAACAACAGCTCTCGATGTATCAATACCCGCATCATCCATTAAATCTAAAAAAGATCCTCTGGAATCAATTCCTGTTGCAATAATATGTTCATCACCAAATCCATTCATCTCACTGTTATATTGCACGCGATCTATGAAACCTGAACCGCCTTTATCTATCCTGAGAAATAATGAGCCCGTGTTAATTTCTGCAAATCCTCTATCTCGCTGATTATTTTTGAATATAATTGGATATTCAGTAAAAACTTCCTGACGTATATTTTCGCCATACTCAACTGTATACTCTTTGGATTCGTCGGCAAAGAAAAATACCCATAACCATTTGATACTATCATCTACCGGTTCCCATGATGTTACCTTTGTTTTTTGAGAGGGGATCTCCTCTCCGGCTGCATTCAACACTCTAACATGATCGGGAGAAAAAAGTTCACCCTTCGGAAATGGAATTCCAAACTTAACAGGAGCTCCCGGTTCTGCATTTTGCACTGTAATGGGTACACTATTTGTTGGACCTGCCTGTTTAGAATAAGCCGTAAAAACAAATAATAGCAGAAATGATGTGATTAGAAGAAGTTTTTTCATTTGATCCGGTTAGTTACAAAAATGAATAAAAAAGAGTAAGCTCTATGAAAGTGTTTATAAAAAGTATTGGGAATAATTAAAAAGAACTCGAAATCTTTTTACAGATTTCGAGTTCTAATCAATTAATAATTAGAGTGGATTTTGGGAGAGTTGACCGGGTGCTGAATCTAATTCTCGCTGAGGTATTGGGTAAAGTAGTCGTATATCACTTTCTGATTTACCCTCATCTGCTAGAAAATCAGCCATAACGGATTGCGCTACTCCGAAACGTTTCAGATCCGGCCATCTTTTATTTTCACCTACAAATTCACGTCTTCTTTCCAGAAGCAGAATTTCGTTGTAGGTACCCGGCAGAGTTTCAGCGTCAACAGTTAAACCTGCTCTTTCGCGCACATCATTTATTAAATCCCATCCTTGTGCACTTTCACCCAAAGCTTCTGCGAGCATTAATAGCACATCAGCATATCTGAATACAATGAAATTAGCATCAGAGTCGAAAGGATTCGGCTGATTTGCATCATACTTACTCAGATACTCAGCATCTTCTACGGTAAGCCCAAATGAACCACCCATTCCTCGTTGATCTTCATTGTCAAAGATAGCAAGCGTTTCATCATTAATAGCTTGTGGAACATTACCTCCACCAACACCGCCTGAATTACTCAAGTCCGGCGAGTAGTATTCTGTAAATCCACTTCCTGTATCTGATCCTCCTGATTTATACTGAATTTCAAAGACAGATTCGACGTTGTTTTCATTCGAAACTCCCCAGATATCAGCATAATTAGAAACCAGGTCGTATTGATTTGAATCTACAACTCTTTGGAGTGCCGATGCAGCCTGACCATTATTTCCGGCAGTCAGTTGTACCAGCCCTAATAGAGTAGCAGCTGCTCCTTTGGTTGCACGTCCTACATTATCACCTGAATACGACAACGGTAACAATCCTTCTGCTGTTGCCAGATCACCTGCTATCTGAGCGTAAACTTCTCCTGCAGAAACTTGATTAATAGTTACGGTCGGGCTTGTGACTTCCTCAAGTTGCAATGGAATATTTCCAAATGTTATTGCAAGATTGTAGTACATCAGGGATCGAATAAAGAGGGCTTCACCTCTGATCCTTTCACCCAAAGCGGGATTATCAAGCTCTGCATTACCTATTCTGTCTAGAATAGTATTTGTTCTTGCTATCGTGCTGTATGCAGTTGCCCATGTTCGCTCCAGTTCACCGGCTGATGGCAGTTCTTCGAAGAGAGTAATTCTCTCCAGAGACTCGGCTAAACCGGTTGCACCCCCACCGTTACTTGTGTTATCAGAGCGCATTTCGTGTAGAAGCATATAATTTCTACCGTATGCATTATTCGATGCCAAACCTGCATATGCACCATTGATTGCTGTTATAAAATCAGTATCTGTTCGATAAAAATTTTCAACGTTACGTTCCGATTGCGGAGCGAGGATCGTGAAATCTTCCCCACACGAAACTACCATTATCAGTGCCGGGATAACCAGCAGTAATGTTTTTAATTTTTTCATGTTTTTCATCATAGTTTCTTTTGTGGATTAAAATGTTATATCAATTCCAACCTGGAATGCTCTTGACAGCGGATAAGCACCGTAATCTTCGCCTGGTGTTAAACCACTGCTTTGTGAAAGATTCACTTCAGGGTTAAAACCAATGTAATCAGTCCAGATTGCAACGTTCGTTACAGTACCATACAGTCTTACATTTCTGGCAAAATTGGATACCAACTGTTGCGGCAGGGTATATCCTAAAGAGATGCTTTTCAGCTTGATATATGAACCATCTTCAACCTGATAGGATGAAGGTCGGTTATTATTCCCGCCTGAAGCTCTTTCTGCTTTCGGGTCTATTCCATTCCCCGGTTGTGAGGGTGATCTCCAACGATTATTTACAATCGCATAGGAATTGAAGTTCGCTTCACCATTTCTCAAGTGACGACTGGTTAGGTTCAGCACATCACGCCCTTCAACACCTTGAATAAAGAAGCTGAAATCTACATTCTTGTAATTTAGGCGGTTTGTGATTCCCCATGAGTAATCAGGATGATAATCACCAACGATCGTTCTGTCATTGTTATCTATCACTCCATCACCATTTACATCTCTAAATTGGAAGTCGCCCGGTGTTGGGTCTCCTAACATATCAGTCGGAGCACTATCTATCTCCTCTTGAGTATTAAAAATACCAATCACCTCGTGGCCATAGTAACTTCCAATCGGTGACCCAATTTCAGTTATGTGGCGAACGCCGGCAGCTCCGGGTATAAGGATCGCATCCCCTTCAGGACCTAAAGCCAAAACTTCATTTTTATTGGTTGAGAAATTGAAATCGGTTGACCATTGGAATGCTCCAACCAGATTTCTTGAAGTAAACTGGACTTCAAATCCTTTATTTTCCACTTCACCAATATTGGTAAGAGCACGAGTAAACCCGGTTACTGCCGGAATGTTCACTTCAAGAAGCAAATCTGTTGTTTTACTTACATAATAATCAAATGAGCCATAGATTCGATCTTCAAGCATTGCGTAATCTATACCAACATTGAACTGTTTGGTTGTTTCCCAGGTAAGAGCGGCATTCCCTAAGGTGGAAGGCACTGCAGCAGATGCTAATTGATCTGAGAATACATACGATGAACTCGAAATCAATCCAATTGAGCCGTAGTTTGGAATTAAGAAGTTACCTGTAACACCATAACTTACTCTTGGTTTCATTTCATTGAACAGAGTTTGATCCTGCATAAATGATTCGTTGGTCATTAACCAACCAATAGAACCGGATGGGAAAATCCCTGTCTGGTTATCCGGACCAAATCGAGAAGAACGATCAGAACGTATTGTACCAGTTAAAAGATATCTATCTTTATATACATAGTTAATACGCGCCAGATAACTTACTAGAGACCACTCTTCAATAAGTTGGTCACCACCGGTAATTTGTCCACCATTTACGGTTTTGACCTGATCATCAGGGAAATTTTGGGCAATCACTCGGTTACGCTCATCATTTTGTTTCTGAGCAGTAAAACCGGCAATGGCATTCAATCTGTGATCTTCACCAAACGATGTCTGATAGTTCAGTGTGTTTTCAAAAAGCCAATTGAAACCTTGTGCGGATGAAGACTCAGCATAGGGTCTTGGGGCACCACCTCTGTAATAAAATTGCGTCCCTTGATAAAAAGATCTCTGATAATTATCAATGTCATAGCCTATGAGAGATTTGAACTGAAGGTTATCCATCAACTGATAGGTTCCGAACAAGTTCCCAAATACTCTGTTGTTGTTTACTTTTTCATCGATAAAATCACGGGCTGCCAATGGATGGTTTGTCGTAGTGGTTGCTCCACCCAATTCATTATGACTACCCTCTAACTGTCGATAAGATCCGTCTGCATTGTATGGGCTAACCACTGGTGATTGTGTAAGCGCTGAGTAGATTATACCCGGTGGGTTCCCAAAATATGGCGCATTTGCAGATTTTCTATCATGCGTGGTAAAGGCTGTGTTTAATCCTAAGCCCACCTGAAATCGGTCTGAGATATCGGCTGTCAGATTTGTATTCAGAGAATAACGATTAAAAGCAGATCCATCAATGATACCGGTCTGGTCCATAAAACCTCCTCCTACAAAATAGGTGAAGTTTTCACCGCCACCACTTACGTTCATATCGTAGTTTTGCAGTATAGATGTATCCAATACGAGATCTAACCAATCTGTATCGGTACCGTCCCAATTTACATATTGTTCCGGTATCAGGTGGTTCCCGGTGGCTCCGGACGCTTCCCTTCCTGCATTTGTATCCGGATTATACTGAGGGTTATAAAAAGCACTATTCGGATTTGTTGGATCTTGTTGTCTCAAATATGTGTTATTTCTTGAATCCTTTGTATAATCGATCAATTCCTCAGCATTCATTAAATCGGGGGTATTAAATGCAGAGTTTACACCAACATATGAACGGAAATTTATCATTGGCGGGCTATCTGTACGTCCGCGTTTGGTCGTAATCAAAATAACACCGTTAGATCCTCTGGAGCCGTAGATAGCAGCCGAAGAAGCATCTTTTAACACCTCAATCGATTCGATATCATTAGGATTTAGTGTTGCTAACGGATTCACCAACGTAGCAGCAAAATTGGAATTCTGCGACCCAACGTTCTGCTGTAAATTTGAATTCTGAGATATTGGCACCCCATCAATCACATGGAGAGGCTCATTTCCTGCAGAGATCGATCCAACACCACGAATTGTAATTTGAGGTGCTGCACCCGGTTCACCTGTTGATTCGGAAACATTAACACCGGCAAGTCTACCTTGCAGCGCATTTTCGAAACTGGAAACCGGTGTGCCCTGTATTTCTTCAGCCCTGATCGATGAAACAGATCCGGTCACTTCCGTTCTTCGTTGAACACCATATCCAACCACAATAATATCATCCATCAGTGCAATATCAGTGCTTAATTGAATATTAAATTCGGTTTGATCCCCA
>JAGXIS010000084.1 GCA_024635465.1 Bacteroidota bacterium
AAGAAGATCTGGAAAAAGGTCGATCGACTTCAACAGCAAGTAATGACTAAATTCAACCCACTGATCATAGGTGTAGGTGGTGGTAGCGGATCCGGAAAAACGACGGTAGTCAGTAAGATTGTTGAAGGAATCGGCAGAGATCAGATCGATACGCAGATATTATCATTCCGCGGGGTGGTGAAAACACCGTTGCACTCGACCTGATCAATGCCCTCATTATAGGTAAGTTGCAAGAGTAATTATTCTAATATGATCACTGTAAGGATTCAGAAAATAATCTCATCCCATCAAAGAGCAGGAATTTTCTCCATCGAAATTCAATATCAGCATGAATCGCTTTTTTAATGATCTCTGAATCTCCTCCGGTTATATACAGATCAGCATTTTTGTATGTTGATAAATATCGTTTGATAAAACCGTTTACAGCCAACTGAAGTCCCCCATTGATTCCCCACTCCAAACACTCTTTTGATGATTTGCCCGGCCAATCTTGCGGTATTAGACTCTCAATTTCAGGCAGTTCAGGAAGAGAATCACTGACCGATTGTTTTTGAATACGCAAACCGGGCATAATAACTCCACCCAAATAGATGCCATCCTCATTCATTAAATCAATCGTAATGGCACTTCCTGCATCGATTACAATCACACTTTTACCCGACTCCTGAAATGCAGCGTTGGCAACCAGAAATCGATCCACACCCAATGTATCAGGGGTTTTGTAATCCATTCTATGGGATGGAATATCATGATTTCCAATGATTTGAAAAGTCTGTGCAAGCACAACACTTTTTAATAACACTAAAATATCTTTTCGAACTGAGGATATTATCAATTGATCCTGTGATGTGATCACCCCCATTTTCGATTTAAACTCTTCAGAGTGATTGATTCTGCCATCAGCTATAATAGACCATTTCCCACTTCTGAAAACAGCCATCTTATAGAAGGTATTACCTATATCCAGATAAAATTTTTCCATTTCTTTCCTTTTATATCAAATCTACAAAAGTTAAATAATCCGGATAAACATTCTTAAATTAGTTTATACATCAAGTGAACTTTAATATCCTTGTTTTAGCTTGTAATATAACACAGAGTTTATAGTTAACTAATAAAATCACGATATCCATGAATCTTCAGAACAAAACAGCCATCATTACCGGTGCAAGCAGTGGGCTTGGCTACTCATTCAGTAATAAACTGACTACAAAAGGAGTTCGTGTATATGGATTGGCAAGAAGTTTAAATAAGCTTGAAGAGATTAAAGCAAAATTGGGAGATCTTTTTATACCGGTTAAGATGGACATCACAAAATCTGATGACATCAATCATTGGGTGGATGAAACATTTGATGATGATCATCCTCCTCATATTTTAATTAATAATGCCGGATTGGGGTTATTTGGAAATGTTGATGAACTTTCTATTGAGGATTGGGATACCATGATACAGACCAATTTGAACGGAGTATTTTACATCACCCGAAAAATTGTCCCCCTCATGAAAAGCAGTGAAACTCACTCGCACATACTTAATATTGCATCCGTTGCCGGGTTGTTGGGGAATCCTCAGATTTCAGGATATAATGCAACAAAATTTGGTTTAAGAGGATTCAGTGAAGCACTTTTTAAAGAGTTGAGATATGACAATATCAAAGTCACAACACTATTTCCGGGCTCTATTTCCACCAATTTTTTCGACAATGCTAAAGGAATGGAAGTACATGATAATATGCTCCATCCGGATGATGTAGCTGATACTTTGGTACATATAATTGAAACGCCGGATAATTTTTTGATTAATGAAATTGCTATGAGACCCCTCAACCCAAAAAACCCGGATGAGTTGTGAGACTATTTTGGTTTTTTATGATATCCACTCTTCTGCTGGCTGTTTCATGTACAGATTCTGAAAAGGCTTTACTGATTGAAGATCAAATCTATCAAGACATGTTTGTAGAATTTGCAATCATTAATCACATGGATGAAATATTACTCAAAGATACGACGAAAGAAGAGTTAGTGAATAACGTCTATGATCATTATGGTGTTACTGAAGAGCAGTTCAGATATACTCATGACTACTTTGAATCCGACATATCTGAACAGTTGCTCCGAATGGAAAAAATATTGATCAGATTACGCGAAGAGAGAGAATTGATTAATGAAGCTGCTCAGAAATATGAAATAGAACAGAAAGCAGCTGCTGATAGTTTACATCAGCGCATACTTAACCGATAGATATTCTCATCCATCGATTCTTCTACTTTCATAATTTGTTCTTCTCTCTCTAGATGGTTCAACACTCTCTTTAATTTCGAAGTTTTCCAACCGGTTAGTTTTGAAAGCTCAGATATGGATCTTTTTTGATCTTTCATACACTCTACAACTCTCTCGACATCCTCACTTTGAATCTCTTTTATTTTGTTATTTCCCGATAAACAGTTGTCACATTTACCACAGGGCTCGCAATTGGTTTCACCGAAATATGTGCGCAGAAACAGTTCTCTGCAGTGAGAAGTTGCGGCATATCGATTCATATAGTGCAGTTTTTTTAGCAGCACTTCCTTATAGTGGTATGCTCTCTTTTGATCAATATGTAATTTTTGCATTCGATGTTCACATACCCGGATCATCGTTGACATTCCGCGCATTTTAAATGTAAGAATCTGATCATATTCTGATAAAACTGTTAACCCCTTACGCATTTGATTGGGTTCTACCTTCAATTTTTCCAGAATCATCTCTTCATTCAAAAATTTCATCTCATGAAAAGATGCCGGACCATATAGTCGAACCAATCGATCTAAAAAATCACCTTTTTTCGGTTTCATCTGATCAATTTGATCGATCAGATAATCTCTGCTGACTAAAAATTGAATTCCCAACTCCGGTTTAAACAGGTCGTATTGATTGATAACACCCAGCCGTTCCAATACGGTAAATGAGGCTTTGATTTTCTGTTTTGACATGCCCGTACGCTTCTGCATCTCATCCAATTCTAAAGCCTCCGATTCTTGATGCTCACTTCCAACCGCCAAATTGAGGGAATCACATAAAGCATCATAAACCTTCCTCAATACATCATAATCCGGGTAGGATCTTTCAATTCTCTCCTTCAGAATTTCATAGTCAGCCTCTCTGTATATTAAAATGGGGTAACTGATTTCCCCATCCCTGCCAGCTCTACCGGCCTCCTGATAATAAGCCTCCAGCGAAAATGGAAGAGTGTAATGCACAACATATCGGCAATTTGGCTTATCAATTCCCATTCCAAATGCATTTGTGGCTGTAACCAGTGGAATTGTATCATCTATCCACTCATTTTGCACCTTCTCTCGTTCCTCACTCGATAAGCCGGCATGATATGCCTTTGCCGGCACACCTTCCGCTGTAAATATTTGTGCCCACCGTTCGCAATCTTTTCTGGTTGATGAGTAGATGATACCACTCCCCATCTTGGATGCTTTGTGAACTGTTTTTTTTAATTTTTTCTGTTTTTGTTCACTTTTGATGACCCACCAGTTCAGATTCTCTCTCTTAAAACCACCGGTTATGATAGTGGGTTCACTAAACTCCAAAACCTTAAGAAGATCTTTTTTCACTTCAGGTGTGGCTGTAGCGGTTAGTGCCAGCCACCTGACATCCTTATCGATCTCTTTCAAACCTTCCCTGATCGTTCTATACGCCGGCCTGAAATCATGACCCCATTCCGAAACGCAATGCGCCTCATCGATGGCAATCAGATCGATTTTTAATCCTTGTTGCTCCGCCTTCCACAGATCAGTGTTGAGTCTTTCAGGAGCAATATAGAGCAGTTTATACATGCCATTCCTGGCATTTACCAAACGTTGTTCTACTTCCCTGTATGAGATGGTACTATTGAGAAAAGTTGCGCGGATCCCCAGACGGTTTAGCTGGTCCACCTGATCCTGCATGAGCGCAACAAGTGGAGATATGACCAGCGTAAGTCCGTCAAAAAGCAGTGCCGGTACCTGGTAACAGAGTGATTTTCCGCCCCCTGTTGGGAAAAGAACAAGCGTATCATTGCCATCAATTACAGACTGAATAGCTTTTTCTTGTCCCTTTCGAAATGTGTCATAACCCCAGTATTTCTTTAAGACATCCCTGGCATCACTCAAATGAATTTCTTTCATAACCGCAAAATAGTTCCTCACGGAAAGAGTTACAATCCCTTCCGTCATCCTGATGAATATCAGGATCTAAGGGGCTTTATTCAACAGTGAGGTTTTAGTTCCGTTCAAGTAAAGCGCCTTTGAGGAGATCCTGAAATAAATTCAGGCTGACGTAATACTAAGTACATCTCACATCTCACTTCTCACTTCTCACGTCTGCCCCTAAAAACCAACCGTTACGCCAAGTTTAAAATAGAGCAGATCTGTTGTGGACTGTACTACATCAAAAGTAACATTGCCATTCTCCCTGATAATTGACCCCTCTTTAAGATATTCAGCTTCTCTGCCAAACATATAACGGCTATTAAGATGAATATAAACGGAATAGGGTCCGCTGAATTCATCGCTGGCCGCAGTTTGATTCCCCTCATCACTGAAAACTTTGATTTGAAAGCCGGCTCCGAAACCATAACTAAGTGAAGTATCATTAAAATTAGTGTCTCTCAACATATCAGGTTGATCACCAAATCCTCCTCTCTCTCTGAGCACAGTTTGCGTGAAAAAGTAGTTAAATCCCACTAAACCATCCAGATAGGGTCTGACCGTATTTTGAGGAGCTATCATTCTGACCAATAAATCACCATGAAATAGATTATAGCTGTTTTCAACCTCAACCTTGATATCGGGAATGGTTGTACTTAAAGGCTCCTCTCTTGTTTCGGTGCCATAATTCATAAAACCCATATCTAGTCCAAGCATAATCGGAGTATCAGCCAGACGTACACCAATCATGCCGCCCAGCCCAACTCCAAGTCGATTTCCAAGTTGTGTTTTGTATTCATTCTGTGGTACTCCAAGCTGAAAATCAACACCGAATTGCAATTCTTGTGCCTGTAGATTTGCCACCCAAAGTGTAGTGATGAATATGAGTGCAGCACATTTTAATCCCTTTCCCATGATATACCCTAATTGTTAGTTAATGAGCCCTAAATTTATCTCTGGGTATACGTTTCTATAGGTCTGTTGTTTCAGACTTTTACACATAGCATGTAGCTTGAACTTTTGCTTCCTTGAATCTTGAGCCCTGCCCCTTGCCCTTCGGCATGGTTTTACACGTTGATTTGATTATAGCCTCGGGCGATTGGTGATTCATTTTCTTCCCCGGGCGTTGCCCGGGGCTATTCATGTTTGACACCTACGGTGTCGGAGGATGTAATCTTCAGTGGAGTTTTAATTACATTCACGAAACGCGCCTTCGAGGAGATCCTGAAATAAATTCAAGATGACGCATTGGTGAGTACGTCTCCCTTTTCATCCCGAGGGGTCGGGACTGTCGCTAACGCTCCAGCTTTTCACTTTTCACTTCTCACGTCTCACTTCTCACGTCTCATTTTTCACTTCTTAAAAAACCGCCTTCATATAATCTCTTCTCATCTGAGCTATAGCTGAGATACTAATTCCGACCGGACACACAGCCTCGCACTCGGCATAGTTTGAACAGTCACCAAAGCCTTCTTCCTGCATCTGATCTACCATTGCAATGGTTCGTTTATCCTTCTCGGGCTGTCCTTGAGGCAGTGAATTCAAATGCGACAGTTTGGCTCCGGTAAAGAGTGAAGCCGATGAATTAGGGCAAGCCGCTACACATGCGCCACAACCTATACATGTAGCATAATCAAATGCCTGATTGGAAACTTCCTGAGGTATTGGAATCAAATTTGCTTCAGGTGCAGCTCCCGTCTTTACTGAGATATATCCGCCCGACTCAATAATACGATCCAGTGAACTTCTATCAACTACCAGATCCTTAATGACAGGAAAAGCCGCTGCTCTTGGTGGTTCAATGACAATTGTATCCCCATCATTGTAATTTCTCATATGTAACTGACACGCTGCAGTCTGGTGTTTGGGCCCATGTGCACGTCCATTTATCACCATATTGCAAGAACCGCAGATCCCTTCCCTGCAGTCATGATCAAATTCAACAGGATCACCCCCTTCCTTCATCAGCTTTTCGTTTAAAACGTCCAGCATTTCCAGAAAAGACATATGCTCGTTAACACCCGGAAGAAGATAATCCTCAAATCGACCGGAGTCGGTTGAGTTTTTCTGTCTCCAAATTTTCAGGTTAATTGTCATATCACTCATAAAATAATCCTGTTATTTATAGCTTCTTTGTTTCATTTCCACAAACTCGAACTGCAACGGCTCTTTGTGAAGTTTGGTTTCAAGTTTACCGTTAACTCCCAGATACTCCCATGCAGCAACGTACGCGAAATCATCATCGTTTCGGATCGCTTCGCCCTCTTCAGATTGATATTCATCTCTGAGGTGACAGCCGCACGACTCGTTTCTATCGATGGCATCTAATGCCATCAGTTCGG
>JAGXIS010000010.1 GCA_024635465.1 Bacteroidota bacterium
CATATTTTTTGGCCACATTTTCAGCAGTTAATCCCATACTGATATAAATTTCAGGATTTTCTTCTGCCAGTTTTGGATTGGGTTGAAACGAGAGTCCACCCATAGGCACTAAACTCATACTTTCAGTCCCCCCTGCAATTATGATATCTGCACCACCTGCCATAATACGCTCTGCAGCCATTGCAATCGTTTGAAGCCCCGACGAGCAAAACCGGTTAATCGTAACACCCGGTACTGAATCCGGCAAACCGCCCAGAATAGCGCATTGACGAGCAACATTTAAACCCTGTGATGCTTCCGGAAAAGCACATCCTACATAGACATCATCAATATTCTCAGGTTTTACAACAGAAACTTCCTTTAGCAGGTCTTTGATTACTTCACCCATGAGGGTATCAGGACGTGTAAATCGAAGTGAGCCCTTGTTTGCTTTTCCACAAGCGGTTCTTTTTGCCGCGACAATTACGATCTCTTTATTCTTCATAGTCATGATTCTTAACTCTGTATTAATTCTGGCAGGTATTTAATTATGTTCAACGAAAAGTAGATTCCTTTAAAAATGATCTTCTAAAATACCCTGCCAATTTTTGATTAATTTCTCAATGGTTTCCCGGTTTTAAGCATATGTTCCATTCGTTGATGAGTTCTTTCATCCTGAAAGCACTCAAGTATCGCATCTCTTTCCTTTTTCAATATGACCGATTCAGAAACCTGTTGTGATTCACTGATATCACCACCGGTCATCACTTCGGCCACTTTTCGTGTGAGTATTTTATCGTAATCTGATGCATATCCGGCTTCATTCATGATGTACAACATTAAATTAAGAGTACTGAATCCGGTTTGACCCACCCATTGCACGGATGGCTCTACAGGGGGCATATATCCCCTTCGTGCGAGAGTCAACGCTTCTTGTTTAGCGGTTTTTAACAACAGATCTCTATGCATCACTATTACATCAGAATCTCTCAAAAAATCGAGTTCTTTTGCTTTATGTGCACTGTCTGAAACTTTCGCCAAACCAATAGTTTTGAATGCACTTTTTAAATAGGGTAACGGATCCGCATTTTCTGAAGTTTCTACTTTTTTCATAGCACGAAGCAATAACTCTTTCGTGCCGCCTCCGGCAGGTATCAATCCAACGCCTAACTCAACCAATCCGCAGTACAGTTCATGATGAGCAACAACTCGATCACAATGCATAAAGAACTCCACTCCCCCTCCGAATGCGCGTCCCCCAACAGCAGCTACAATCGGAAACGGTTGATATCGTAATCCGACAGCTACTTCCTGAAATGATTCAACTGCGTTTTTAATCTGATCAAAATCTCCGCTCTGCAGTGCTTGTCCTGCCTCAGCGAGGTTCGCTCCATAACTGAAATTTTCATGGTCATGTCCAATCACCAATGCATCGAAATCCTTTTCAACCCGCTCGCACACATTTTTTAATGATTGAACTAACTCAAAACCGAGCGTCTGTTGTTTAGTTCTGAATTCAAATAGTGCCACTCCATCTCCCATGTCATAGAGAGCAGCATGTTGATTACTCCAAACTTCAGCCTCATCCACTTTAAGAGAATCCACCGTAATTGCCCCTTTTGCAGGTGCGGATAGTGGAACGCCTTTACCGGATGCTCGATCGTAAACCGTTCCATCTTCATAAAATGAATTTCGACCTGAAGAGAGCATCTTTTTCACCCAGTTGGGTACAGACTTCCCTTCACTTTCTATTCTTTTCACAGATTCTGCCACTCCAATTGCGTCCCAACGTTCAAATGGACCCAACTCCCAATTAAAACCCCACTTCATGGCTCTGTCAACGGCTTCTATGGAGTCTGAAATCTCTGATAGACGATTCCCGGCATAAAGAATCAAATCAGATTGTATAGTCCAGAGAAATTCTCCAATTTTATCATCACAATTCACCAGATATTTAAGTCGCTCTCCGGATGTTTTAAACTCTTTCTTGGCTTTTGATACGGACTCAAATTGAACCTCTTCTTGAGGTTCATATTCCAAAGTGTTAGGATTAACGACATGAAAAGCCGTTCCTTCGTCTGTTTTCACTTTTTTGTAAAAACCTCGACCGCTTTTATTCCCTGTTGCTCCATTTTCAACCATTTTCTTAAACTCTTCAGGCAATTTAAAAACCTCTCTCCGCTCATCATAAGGTACAGCGGGGTAGAGATTTTCAGATACATGGTTAAGGACATCGAGTCCGGCCATATCCGCAGTTCTGAAACTTGCAGCTTTTGAGTATCCTGTCAATGTTCCGGTTAAAAGATCGATCTCCTCTGCTCGAAATTTACCATCAAAGAACCACGGCATCATGGAAGCCATAGAAAATACCCCCACACGATTCGCTATAAAGTTAGGAGTGTCTTTACAAATCACCACACCTTTCCCCAATATCGTCTCGCAAAAATCAGACATATAATCCGTTACAGCTGTATCCGTTGCCTTGGTTGGAATAATTTCCAATAACTTCATATACCTTGGCGGATTGAAAAAATGTGTGCCTAGAAAATGTTCTTTAAAATCATCGGAGCAATCTTCACTGATTTGAGATATGGGCAATCCGGATGTGTTGGAGCTTATGATCGTCCCCTCTCTCCGGAATTTTTCAATGCGAGCCATCATATCCTTTTTGATATCCATCCGCTCAATGATCACTTCACAGACCCAGTCTGCATTTTCGATCCATTTAAGATGATCCTCAAAATTACCGGTTTCAATTCGATCAGCCCACGATGATATGGCTAATGGTGCCGGTTTCATGGATGATAGTTTTTGAACACTCTCTTCGGCAATTTTATTGGGTCTTTTGGGATCATCAGATTTTAAATCGAGTAATTTAACCTGCAACCCTGCATTTACACAGTGAGCAGCAATCTGACTTCCCATGACACCTGAACCGAGTACAACAACGTTTTGAATATTGAACCTATTTGGCATAATACTTGATGAATTAACTTTTATTTTGATTTCTAATGTTGGGCATCCTTTTGATTGCCCGATTCTCTCAGATTTTAATCCTCTTTTGGATACATTGCATCGATCAGATCCTGGTAATTATCACGAACTACATTTCTTTTCACTTTCATGGTCGGTGTGAGTTCCCCACTATCGATCGTCAACGGTTTTTCTAGTAATGTGAACTTTTTGACTGTTTCCCAGGGCGAAAGCTGCTTATTTGTCTTATCGACCTCTTGCTGAATCAACTCCCGTACTTTCTCATCCTGATTGAGTGGTTCACTGGGTGTGTACCCATCTCTCTTCAGACGTTTTTTGACATTCTCGTAAGCCGGTACAATCAGTGCCGAGCAGAATTTCTTTTGATAACCTACTACAATCACCTGATCAATATATCCCGAGTTACTCAGTTGATTTTCAACGTTCTGTGGTGCCACATATTTCCCTGTAGACAACTTAAACATCGATTTTTTACGATCCGTGATATAGAGGTAACCCTCTTCGTCAATTTTCCCGATGTCACCCGTTCGGAACCAGCCGTCATCATTAATGACCTCCTTTGTCTGCTCTTCATTTTTATAATAACCCATCATTATATTGGGTCCGTAAGCTAATATCTCACCATCATCAGCTATTTTCACCTGTACACCGGGAATTGGTTTGCCTACACTTCCGATTCTCATCGTTTCAGGTGTCTGAACCGTTATTACGGGTGATGTTTCAGTTAAACCGTAACCTTGGCCGCAGTAGACGCCAATAGCGTTGATAAATCTGAAAATTTCCGGTGGTAATGCAGCCCCGCCACTAGTCATACCTTTCATTTTGCCACCAAACAGTACACGAATTTTACTGTAAATCAGTTTATCCGCAATTTTATATTTTAAGGCCTTAAATCCTGTAGGAGGGTGCTCCGGATCGTACTCTTCAGCCAAATAGATGGCCCAATAGTACAAATTCTTCTTCATACCGGTTAGCTCCTGCCCCTTCACTTTAATACCCGTATAAATTTTCTCCAACAAACGAGGTACGGTTGCCAGGAAGTAGGGCTTAACAGTTGCCATATCATCCCGGATCTCCTCTATTTGATCTATATAATGAATACGGCAACCCATAACGATGTACATGTAATCTACAATTCTCTCAAAAATATGAGACAGAGGCAGATAGGAAAGGACATGTTTATCATGGAATTCCTCCACACTGAACGGCAGAGATTCCATCGAAGCCACTACATTCGTCGCAAGGTTTCGATGGGTTAGCATAACTCCTTTCGGAAGCCCCGTAGTCCCGGAAGTGTAGATTAGTGTTGCCAAATCTTCCGGTTCTACAGCCTCTTTCAAAGAGTCGAAAAGATCCGGTTTTTCTTGATCCAATTTTTTACCGCTTTCTAAAACATCATCGAAAGGTTTTAATTTTTTATGCTTTGAACCAAAAATTGATATAACCGCTTTTACTCCTGTAACACTCTTGATAAGTGGTTTTGTCTCAGCAAACATCTCATCATTGGATACTATGTGAACCATTGCATCCGAATTTTCCAATATATATTTGATCTGATCTCCCGGCTGAGTGGTATATATCGGTACACTTACAGCTCCGAGTGATAAAAGTGCGAGGTCACAAATAATCCACTCCGTTGAATTTTCTGCATGCAGCGCAACCTTATCACCCCTCCGAACACCAATATCATAAAGTCCGAGTGCCAGATGACGTACTTTTCGTTTAAACGTATCGGCATCTGTTTTTATCCATTCACCATTCCGTTTTGTAGCAGCCAGGTGTCCGGCAGGGAAATTATCGAGCCCTTTCGACAGCAACTCAGGTAATGTAAAATTCATTTCATCCATACCAATAAAAGCGGTTTTTTAGCTTGTTGAGTTAGATTAAAACAATCATATGATAATTAACACTTTGGGAGCATTTTTAAAAATTAGTTATTCAAATAATTTCATTTTTACGATGAATTATTATTATTGTAACTGCAATAAATTAAAATGACCCTGTAAACCTTCTAATAATTCCCTAAAACATGCACATTGATGAGGAGATCCGAGCCAAATTTGAGTTATTAATAAATGATTATCCTCAAAGTATGAGGCATGCTTTAGGGATAAAATTTTCGCTGATAAGCAGAGATGAAATGCGTGCATCCATGCCCGTAAATGAAAATACCATTCAACCCATGGGGATATTACATGGTGGCGCATCTGTAGCACTCTCTGAAACATTGGCCTCAATCGGTGCCTGGCTAAACTTAAGTGATGAAAATAGTATTGCAGTTGGACTTGAAATAAATGCCAATCATATCAAATCAGTACAATTGGGGGGTTCGGTTATTGGCATTTCAAAACCTATTCATCGGGGATCAACAACTCAAGTATGGGAAACCCGAATTGAGACTGATGATGGAAAACTGGTATCCATCTCACGCTGTACGATAGCAATCATAAAAAAAAGAGGTTGAGTTCATGAAATTTAAAATCCCCGATACACTGGTCCTTCTTTTTATTTTAATGGCATTTGCCTTGATCCTTACCTGGGTCTTGCCCTCGGGTGAATTCACAACTGAAGAGAATGTGAGTGGAACTGAGGTGGTGATACCCGGATCATTCGAAGTATTTCCTGAAAAAGAGTATCTATCACCCATCGCCTTATTCACGGTTGTTCCCCGTGCATTCGCTGATGCGCAGGGAATTATCTTTTTTGTTTTGATTATTGGCGGTGCACTCGCTGTAGTCCGTAAAACCGGGGCCATTGATGCTATACTCGGCAAAATTGTAACCCATTTCGGTACTAAACCCGGTCCTCTGCTCTTTATCACCATGTTTCTATTTGCATTCGCCTCTTCTACTTTAGGGATGGCTGAGGAATACATTCCATTTGCCATTATTTTAGTAGCTCTATGCCTTGCCATGAATCTGGACTCAATAACGGCTATAGGTACCATGGTTGTCGGATATGGTATAGGATATGGTGTTGCTGTAATGAATCCATTCACTCTTTTGGTGGCTCAAGATATCGCAGGACTTTCACCTACATCAGGTATGTGGTTTCGATTGTCGTTATCTGTTCCGCTTCTTGCAATCGGATTTCATCATGTTTGGAGTTATGCAAAAATGATCCAAAAAGATCCTATGAAGAGCTTCGTTTATGGTATTCAGAATAACGAAAATCAGACCGTAGTAGATTATCCGGAGTTAACTTTCAGTAGGTCACTGGTATTATTTGTAACCGGAGCAGCACTGATTGTATTAGTGTATGGCATCTGGAAATACGGTTGGTATTTTATTGAACTTGGAGCTGTATTTCTGGCACTAACTGTTCTTGTGGGAATCATATCGGGTATCGGTATCAATCAGACCGCTAAAACGTTTGCTGCAGGCGCTGCAGAACTAACAGGAACAGCCCTTTTAATTGGTTTTGCAAGGGCTATTGCCCTCATAATGGAGGATGGAGAAATTCTACATACTGTTGTTAATGGGTTGGCTGCTCCACTCTCTATTGTAGGAGCCGAATTTGCAGCGATAGGAATGCTCTTTATTCAAAGTATCTTAAACTTATTTTTAATTATAAAGGTCTGATTGTAAAGCTTGTCCTTCTGCTTTGAACTTCAATGAAGGATTTATCCCCCATGACCACCCTGAAAATGCGGCCGAGCCGCCTGTTGCGCAAACTCCGGGCCGGGCAGATCGCCCACAGCGTCAAATTGAACCTAACCGATGGCCGGGCCGCGGAGATCGCGGGTCAGTGCGGCGCCGACGCGGTCTGGCTGGATCTGGAGCACGTGCCGAACAGTATTCACCACGTGGAGGAGCAGATTCGCGCCGCGAAGCTCTATGACTGCGACGCGCTGGTCCGGGTGGAGCGCGGGAGCTACAGCGACCTGATCCGGCCGTTGGAGATGGACGCCGCGGCCATTATGGTGCCGCACGTGATGAGCGCGGAGGACACGCGGGAGATAGCCTGGCGCACGCGCTTTAATCCGATCGGACGGCGGCCC
>JAGXIS010000085.1 GCA_024635465.1 Bacteroidota bacterium
GATCGAACCGGCTCAATAATTTCATCGTGAATAGATTTTCCAATGAGTTCATAGTCGTTAGTATAGAGCCCGACAATCATTGAACCGACATTACCCCACTGTTTCACTGCTTTTTCGAGCAAAACTTCCTTCTTCAAGATTTTTCGACTGCTACTCGTTTGAATTTCAATATCAGGATGAATAATGGTACAGTGTAATTTTTTGGGCGTTTTCAGGGAAATCACATCCGGGGGTTGATGTTCTTTTACCAGAATAAATCCACCAAAAAGTGCTGCAGCCACATTATCGGCGTGTGCAGTACCACTGGCTGCAATTTCACCTTCTACTGAAAATGGCAACAACTCTTTTTTCGAAAATGGACTTCCCAACAATCTGTTTATGGCTACTACCGCTGCTACTGAACTGGCGGCACTGGATCCCAATCCACTTCCGAGGGGCATATTTTTTTCAATAACCAGGTCGATTCCAATCTTTTGGGTCAGGTCCAATTTCTTCAGTAAACTTAGAGATGAGAGTCCGGCCGTATTCTTTTCGGGATCGCGTGGTAGCCTCCCGTCATCACCGTCAATGGATACAATCCTCAAACCAACTTCATCAGAAAGAGTAGCTGTAACCCGATCCCCCATTCCATGGATGGCAAAACCAAGCACATCAAACCCACAGCCCACATTAGCAACAGTGGCCGGGGCAAAAGCAGTAACTTTTTTCAGTTTGGAATCGGTCATATCAGATTAATTTACCATCCGGCATTGCTATAAGCTTTTGTATTGGCTACTCTTAATATATCCGCAATGATACCGGCAGCGGTTACATTGGCACCGGCGCCGGGACCTTTTACCACCAGCGGATTTTGATCATAGTGGGATGAATAGATGGCCAGGATGTTATCCGTTCCCGACAAGTTATAAAAAGGATGCGTACTATCTATTTTTTCAAGACCCACAACAGCCTTTCCTTCTTCAAAACGAGCTATGTAACACAACTTTTTACCCGACTTCCTGGCATCCTCCAGAAGGTTTTTAAACTCATCATCATACTTTTGCAACGCAACAAAAAATTCCTCTACAGAGTCCGCACCTCTTGCTTTTTCAGGTACCAGATTTTCTATTTGAATATCTTCAAACTCCATAGTATAACCGGCAACTCTACACAGAATCAGTAGTTTTCTTCCTACATCAAATCCATTCAGATCTTCCCTGGGATCGGGTTCGGTATATCCGCTCTCCTTTGCTTTTTTTACAAGGGAGCTAAACCCTTCCGACCCATCAAAATTGTTAAACAGATAGCTCAATGTACCGGATAAAACCCCTTCTATCTTATCAACACGATCACCGGTGGTAACCATCTCATTCATGGTTCCAATGATCGGCAATCCTGCACCCACATTGGTTTCATATCGATAGGCTGCATTATGTTTACGAGCGGTTTTATGAAGTGAATTAAAAAAGCTCTGTTTAGAAGAGTTGGCTTTTTTATTAGGGGTTACGACCGATATACTGGCAGACAATACCTCTTCATAAACAGCCTGGATTTCACCGCTTGCTGTACAATCGATAAATACACTATTGGGTAAATTCAGCTCCTTCATCTCAGCAACGAATCCATTCAAGTCCATCTCTCTCCCATCGCTATCCAATATCTCCTTCCATGCATGCAGGTCCAGCGACTCCTCACGGATGACCATTTTACTGCTATTTGCTATGCCGCGCAATTTCAGATCAAGCTGATAATCGTCATACAGAATCTTCGCTTGTTCTCTTACGATATTGAGGAGTTTGCTTCCAATTAGACCCACACCAATCAGATAGAGATTCATCGTCTTTACTCCGGACAGGAAAAAAGCATCATGAAGGGTATTCATTGCTTTCTTCTCATTCTTGCTGTCCACCACAAAAGAGATATTTCGCTCAGATGATCCCTGCGCAATAGCTACAATGTTGATACCATTTCTACCAAGGTCATTAAATACCCGACCTGCTATTCCCGGAATTTGCCTCATGTTATCCCCAACGACTGCAATCACGGAGAGATCGTTTTCCACTTTTATTTCATCGATGTTATCCGATTCAAGTTCATGGCTGAACTCCTTTTCTATGGTTTTTTTTGCAGATTGTGCATCCCCGGGCATCACGGCAAGTGTGATTGTATGTTCAGAAGAAGACTGGGTGATCAGTATGATATTAATATTTTTACTCGAAAGAGTTCCAAAGAGTCAGGCCGAAACACCGGATACACCGATCATACCACTTCCTCTCAAAGTGATCAGAGTAATATTGTCTATTGACGACAACCCACGGATGGTACCATTCCCCTTTTTAATCTCTTTACTGATCTCCGTACCGGGATGCTCCGGTTTAAATGTATTTTTTATCAGGATCGGTATTCCGGATTTAAGCGCCGGCTGAATTGTCGGTGGATAGATCACTTTTGCACCAAAGTGGGAGAGTTCCATAGCCTCTTCGTAGGATGCATACTCAACAGAAAATGCGCTCTTTACTTTTCGGGGATCTGCAGTCATCAAACCATCCACATCTGTCCATATTTCGATGGCATCCGCTTGAAGTGCTGCACCGAAAAGAGACGCAGTATAATCAGAACCCCCTCTGCCCAAAGTGGTCGATTCGTTCTTTTCAGTGGATGATATAAAGCCGGTTACGACGATTACTTTGTTGTGATGTTCATCCAGATAATTCCGAATATTTTGAAATGTGGGTGCAGCGAGAACCCTTGCGGCACCAAAATTTTCATCGGTTTTAATCAGTTTTCGTGCGTCCGTAAAAAGAGAATCCAATTTGTGATGATTGAGTAGAGCTGCCAAGATCATAGCAGAAAAACGTTCACCGAAACCGAGGATAAAATCGAGTGTTTTGGCTGTCAGTTCTTGAATCAGAAACACACCCTGCAGTACATCCTCCAATTCATTCAGAGTTAATTTATAATCCGTGATGATATCGCTACGGCTGTTGGCCGGGAAAAGCTCATTAATAATCTCAAAATGTCTTTTTTCGATAGATATTAGGAGGGTTCGGTAGCTGTCGTCACCTTTTGAAGCAAGCGTGGACATTTCAATTAATTGATCCGTGACACTTCGAAGTGCAGAAACCACAACAACCAACCGGTCATTAACCGATTTTGACTTAATAATTTCTATTACACTTCTAAGTGCATCTGAACTTCCAACAGAGCTACCGCCAAACTTAATTACTTTCATTTCAACTCTTTACTTAATCCAACCATGAGGAGTTATTTTACCTATTCAAAGTACTCAGCACAAGTTTAATTTACTCTAACCACCTTCAAACCATAAAAGCGCTTCCATACTTTTTACACCTTTTTTGTACTCTCTCTGTTGGTTCTTCCTATCGATTTTCTTTAGTTAGGTTATAGGTGTATAAGTATTGATACCGGATTTTGGGAGAAATGTTCAAATTTTTAGTGTGAACTTCATCTAAAACTATTGTACCGGTAAATTGATTGGGTATTGGATATGAAACTTGCGAAAAAAAATATCGCTATTCTTGGAGCCGGCAATATCGGCTGTTCCATTGCAAATGGATTGGAAGCCTCCGGTACGTTTCAAATGAAACGCATTACACTAACTCGCAGAAGAGTTGAGAAGCTGGACGAATATAAAGAGAAAGGTTTTCAGGTTACCTCAGATAATAAAAAGGCTGTTAAAAACTCAGATATTATCATTCTCTGTGTAGAACCCCATCAACTGAATTCATTACTGCAAGAAATTTCACAAGATCTGGATATCAGCAAACATCTAGTGGTCTCTGTTGTCTCCGGTGCAAAAATATCTGACATCGCAGAAAAATTACTCGACAATCAGCCTATAGTAAGAGCTATGCCCAATACTGCGATTTCGATTGGTGAATCGATGACCTGTATCTGTGCGGATGCTAAATTCACCTCTGCGATTGATGTTACCAAAGCTATTTTTGATACAGTGGGTCAGACTCAGGTAATTCGTGAAGAGCAGATGACATCAGCGACGGCACTATGTGCATGTGGAATTGCATTTTTCCTTCGGGCCATAAGAGCAGCGTCTCAGGGTGGTATTGAGATTGGATTTCACTCGAATGAATCTTTGGCCATGGCCACGCAAACGGCTAAGGGTGCCGCAGCGCTACTTGGGGCAATGAAAAATCATCCGGAATATGAAATTGACAGGGTTACAACACCGAAAGGATGTACCATATCAGGTTTAAACCAGATGGAACATGGCGGATTCAGTTCTGCCTTGATTAAAGGAATATTGACGTCGGCTGAAAAAGCTGAAAAACTTTATTGAATCGTAAAAAGCTTGGTTAAAGATACAATCAAGAGAAAAGGAAGCCCGCAGTTATAAAAACCTGCGGGCCCATGATTGCTCTCTCCTTTATGAATAGAGACTTAGAGAAGGACGGTGTCCTTCTCAGTTTCTTTCAAACCTCCGGGTATCGGATATGATACAGCTGTTCGCTCATACTCTTCAAGTGTGAACTCATCAACCGTAATCGCATCAAATCTTGCTTCTTCAGTATCTTGAACCAAATTAGCTTCCTCTTGAGTAATCACTCCTTTTTCGAGAGCGACTTCAAGCTGCTTCAATGGGTGTGATTTAGATAAAATCCCCTTTTTGGTTGCTCTATAGAGCTTCTTATAAACCGGATACGTTTTCTCGATCAGACTCAAGGCATGTTCGTATTTACCCAAAGCCTCATCACGTGTTAAAGGTAAATAAATTCCATCAGTAATTCTATCCCTCTGTTCGCCCGTAACTTGCATGGCCTGGGCTACCTTCTGACCAACCTGATCTGACGGTTTTTTCCCGATTCTGTTTATTCTGGACCACAATCCTATCGGCCCTTTAAACAACCAACTTAATCCTGTGACCTCAATTTCGGAGTAAATTTCATCAAACGCAGTTTGAATTCGATAAAATGAGTGATCCATTGCCCATTTAAAATAGTCCTCATCTTCTTTTCTACTCCCTTCTGCCTCAAATCTTCGCATGGTCGCAGTAGCAAGAAACATCCAACTTAAAATATCTGCATACCTTCCGGCCAGTTTTTCTTTCATTTTTAACGCACCGCCATAAGAGCCCAGAGCGATATCAGCCATAAACGCGAATGATGCGGACGCCCAGGCTAATTTTCTGTAATATTTTGCAGCTTTGCCCTTCACCGGAGATGCAACGATGCTGCCTCTTGTAACACTCAAAAGCAGGGATCGTATGGCATTCTCAAAAACATGACCGATATGTTTCCAGAAGTTATCATCAAATTTTTTCACATCTTTTTCCATCAATGCCTGAATCTCCTTCAGTGCATACGGATGGCTGCGAATGGCTCCCTGACCAAAGATCATGAGGGTCCGTGTTAATATATTGGCACCCTCTACTGTGATAGCAATTGGCATTGCAATGTAGGTGTGAGCAAACACGTTCCGGGGACCTCGTGAGATACCGGCACCCCCTACTATATCCATGGCGTCGTTTACAATTTCACGTCCAAGTTCTGTGAAATTATACTTTGCTATGGCTGTCACTACTGCGGGTTTTTCACCCTGATCCAGCGCACCGCAAATATAACTTCTTGAGGCTTCCATCAAATAGGTATAACCCCCAATTCTGGCCATCGGTTCTTCAATCCCTTCAAATTTACCGATATTGAGTCCGAACTGTTTTCTAATGGCTGCATAGGCACCTACCGCTCTAACAGCTGTTTTGGCACCACCCGTTGCCTGAGCCGGCAGGGATATACCGCGTCCAACCGCGAGTGATTCCATCAACATTCTCCAGCCATTGCCGGCGCCATCCTTACCGCCGATGATGGCATCAATCGAAACAATCACATCCTTGCCCCGAGTTGGACAATTATAGAAAGGAACACCCAACGGATCATGTCGTAATCCCAGTTCAACTCCTTTCGTACTGCTCGGTATCAGCGCTGCGGTTATACCCAGGTGTTCGCCCTTACCCAATAAATTATCCGGATCATGTAACTTAAACGCCAAGCCAATGACTGTTGAAATTGCTGCAAGTGTGATATACCTCTTGTCCCAATTCAACTTTAAATATAGATCACCTTTTTCATCTTTAAACACTTCCCCGTGGCTTTGCATGGCTCCGGCGTCTGATCCTGCGTTCGGTTCGGTAAGTGCAAAACAGGGTATTTCTTCCCCTTTTGCAAGTCGTGGCAGGTAATAATCTTTCTGTTTGTCTGTACCGTAGTGCATCAACAGTTCGGCCGGACCCAAAGAATTAGGAACCATTACTGTAGTAGCCAAAGGACCACATCTGGAGGCTAATTTTCCAACGATTGCACTGTGTGCGTTAGCAGAAAATCCATGGCCACCGTACTTTTCAGGAATAATCAAGCCAAAGAACTTCTTCTCTTTCATAAAACTCCAGGCTTCACCCGTAAAATCTTTTGATTGAAATACTTCCCAATCAGACAC
>JAGXIS010000086.1 GCA_024635465.1 Bacteroidota bacterium
ATGGATGGAACCAGTCTTTATCAAGCAGTTGCAGCTGTATTTATTGCTCAAGCTTTGGGAATGGATCTTACTATTGCCCAACAACTTACGATTGTATTAACGGCTACGGCAGCTTCGATTGGGGCTGCAGGTGTTCCGGGAGCGGGCATCATCATGCTTGTCATTGTTCTTCAGTCTGTGCAGGTTCCAATTGAGGGCATAGCACTGATCTTGGGCGTTGATCGCATATTAGATATGGCTAGAACGGCTGTAAATATTACCGGAGATGCTGCTGTATCCGTTGCAGTAGCCCATACAGAAGGCAAACTTGGTGCTCTTCATTTTGATGATGAAGATTCAGAATGAAACTTATTGAGTTAAAACGTGTTTTATGACTAAGGCTTTAAACTGAATCAGATCAAATGACCATTATTTACTTTTTTATTGTTCTATTAAGCATCTTTTCAATTGATAATAACCGATCGATAGATTCTGAAAATATTGATCCTCCTTTAAATAAGGACTCAAGTGAGTACCTGTTGGAGGAAGGTATTGAAGCTTTTTATGATACGGACTGGGTTGCCTCATCAGCAATTTTCGACAGAATGAAATTGAACTCTCCTGATGATCCGAGACCCTATTTCTTCGAATCGATGATGCCTTTTTTTGAATATTTTCTTGTTAATCCCACCGAAGAATTGGCGGATCAATTTTTAAATCTGTCAGAAAAAGCTGTAGATCTTAGTGAAAAGAAATTATCCAATTCGCCCAATGACACAACTATGGTGCTTCTACTAAGTGGATTGCATGGTTATCGAGGATTGGTGGCTGCCGACCAAGATCGTCATCGAATTGCACTAAGCAGTGGTCTTACAGGATTCAATTATACCCGTCAACTATTGTCGCTGGTGGCGACAGGCCGGATGCCAGAATTGGCAGAGGCATGTTTTATTATATGATTGGCAGTATACCGAGTGGCATGAGATGGGCGTCAAATATGGTTGGGTTACGCGCTTCGATAGAAGATGGTTTTAATGAATTAAAAATGGCTGCTAAAAGTGATTCATATATAAGTAATGATGCAAAAATGATGCTCATGTATCTATATGAAAAAGAGGAGAGATACGAAGAATCACTGAATTACGCTGTTCAATTAACGGAAAAACTACCGGATAATGTAATATTTCTTTATAAAAAAGCCGGATTATTTGAACAACTTAACAATATGGATGATGCTCTTGACGTATATAAAGAGATTATCCGAAAAGATAATCCAAGATTAGAGAGTGTAACGGTTATGAGTGAAAAAAAAATCAGAGAAATCGAAAAATTAACACTGAATTATTAGCATATAATCGAATAAATATTAACTTTATAGGATAAGTGATTCGAGATCATTGCATCTTAATGCCTATGCAAAAACGGTTACCAGAGAAGCACTATTTTAGATTACCAACATTTATATTACTGATTTTGCTCAGTGCAGCACCCGTATGTTTTGCGCAAATAGCTATTACAGAAAGTAAACCGATAGATATTCGCTTCTCATTAGATCAAACAACCATCAGTAATTCAGGCATCAATGTATCCATGTATGAGTTATTGGATATACATGGGGCATTAGATCAACCTGTTTCAAACAGTGTGGTACCTTATTCAGATCAGACTGATGGCAATCCCTTTTATTATATATCTGATGAATCCAGGTATATCTATCCCGGGAGGATTCAATCCAGAGAAACAGAAGAAGCGACATTTTTTTCCTTATCTGTAAACAATGAAAGTGACCGTGCAATTAGTAGCATGATGATGGCTTTCGATTTTATCTATAATCTGACCGATCTAGAGAAAGATTATGCTCTTATTCTTTCCTATAGGGTAAATGGCAATCAATGGAGAAACGTTACCGGTAGTACATTCAGGACAGAGAATTTGAGTGCAGTAAGTGAGGATTGGAATACCTTTTCCATGCAATTAAATCTGACAGATATCTTTTTGAGAAAAAATGATAATCTGGATTTAAGATGGGAATTTAGTGGTTTTGATCAAGATGAAATTGAATCCATGGTACCACTTGCAATTCAACGTGTTGAGATCTACCCTGAAAATCCCAGTTTTCAGTCTATTCAGCGAGGAGAACTTATTATTACAGAAATTCTGACTTCATTTGATGTAGATGGAATGCCCGTGGAATACATTGAAATATTCAATACGAGTGAGAATCCCATACCCTTAAAAGGTCTTGAATTGAAAAGCGCCGAAGGATCTGTTGTAATACAAAGAGATCTCGATGTTGCTCCTTATGAAACAGTAGTCATCTCAAATGTCGATCTTTCCGGATTTAGCGGAGTGGGTACATATTATCACTATGAGGGGAGCATATTACTCTACAGTTCCGGAAGAGTTGAAATTATTCGGGATGATGAAATTCTTTCCAGAGCTGCATATGAATCAACTGAACCCGGAGTTTCACTGGAGTTAGATCGGGTGGCAAACGCAATCAGCGGTTATACAAGTCTTCAGAATCTGAATCCATCGGAAAATTTACTGATTCAGGACTTAAAAGGGTCGCCGGGTGAGTTAATGAGTACGATTCCTCTATATTCAAGAACTTTAGATAGACGAGGTTGGTATTTTATTACGCCCCCCGGGCAAATTTTGGAAAGATTAAACAGGCACCCTTCTCTTGAATTTTTCGAATTAAATGGAAGATCTATAGCGATTGGTCAAATCGGACCCTTCAAACCGATTATGGTATTTAAATCTGATGACAATCCAATTACACTCTATGTAGAAAAGGTTGATTTACCACCCAGTGATAGGGGAATTAGGTCACAAAATGAAAAGAGAGACTTAAGAGTTGCGTCTTTCAATGCTCCGGATGCAACTAATTTATGGTCTGTAGCTGCTGAGGGTGAGCAGAAAATGGCCCCCTTGGTACAAGTATGGGATGAGACGAGTCAACAGTTCCAAATGAGGTTTATTAATAGCGATCAGATAGTGGGGTGGAGTCCTTTTTTACTCAATAGTGATCTGAGTGCCAATCTGGAGTTGAATACTGAAAGTTATCAAGCCGGAACCATTGATTTAAATCGATACATTCCATTGAATCTTTTTGAGGGGAGTGGAAATAATAGAAGAAAAGTTGATGAGGTGATCCTGGGCTTTATGGATCATCAACAACTTAACGGCAATGTATCTTATAATTTACCGAAATTGAGTGGGACTTTTGAGCATGAAAATGCTCTTCCGAATAAAAGTACTCTTTATCTCACCAGTCCGGAATCTAAATTCAGAGCAAATTCTTTTGTTCAACTTTCAAATGAGTTTAACCAACCCAGAAATGTAGGACTCGGTTTTGATCCTATTCCGGGGAGTAGTGGTCCTGCTACTTTAGAATGGTCACTTGAGTTTGATATCCCTGATGATTGGAATATTAAACTAGAGGACACTCAAACAGGAATTGTTGTGGACATGAGAGAAGTTAATAATTACAGGTTTCGCTATACAAGTCAAGAGGTAGAAGAAAATGCAAATACAGTTGTTGAGGGATTAACAAATTACATTCCCAAAGAACGAAATCGATTTACTGTAACCGTGGAAAAAAATGAACCATTGGTTCAGGCAGATTTAGATGATGAAAAACCCGGAAGCATAGAACTTCGGCAAAATTATCCCAATCCATTTAATCCTGCAACCAATATTACTTTTTACCTGCCGGAAGAAAGAAACGTGAGGGTAGGGGTTTACAATATCGTTGGTCAACAAGTATCTCTGCTCATCGATGATGTACTACAGGCCGGGGAACACTCTGTAGTTTGGGATGCGGCCAATAATCCAAGTGGTATATATATTGTGCAGATGGAAACCGGGAGTCGATTATTAACACGAAAAATTACATTGATTAAATAGTATACATGCAGTTCAAAACAGCGCAAGATGTGAATGTACCCGAAATAGGAGTTGGTACATACAAACTTTACGGTAAAGAGTGTAAAAACGTAGTGATTGATGCTCTAGAAATTGGTTACAGGCATATTGACACTGCCCAGATCTATAAAAATGAAGTTGAGATTGGGGACGCACTTAAAGCAACAGATGTTGAACGAGAAGACATATTTTTAACCACAAAATTGTGGCATACCAATCTAGATTATGATGATGTATTGCAATCTGTAGAGGAGAGTCTTCGTCAATTACGAACACCCTATGTGGATCTTTTATTGATACATTGGCCGAATCCACAATTTCCACTTCTACAAACTCTTGAAGCCATGTTATCCCTTCGAGATCAGGGAAAAGTAAAACAGATTGGTGTAAGTAATTTCCCACTGTCGATGGTTAAAGAGGTGATCGAAAATTTCAGAATTCCTATTCTTACCAATCAGGTGGAATATCATCCATTTTTAGGGCAGTTTGATCTTCTGGATTACAGCTATGATGGTGATTTTTTGGTAACTGCATACA
The DNA here is from genome assembly GCA_024635465.1 of Bacteroidota bacterium. GTDB lineage: Bacteria > Bacteroidota > Rhodothermia > Balneolales > Balneolaceae > Rhodohalobacter. Next base: position 4,447 of record JAGXIS010000086.1, read on the forward strand.
GTCCGCTAGCTCAGGGAAGGGTCATAAATCATGAAGAATTGATATCTATTGGTAAAGAATATGGAAAAAGTGCTGCCCAAATTTCACTTCGATGGCTTATTGAACAAGAAAATGTAGTTGTTATTCCAAAAGCCTCAACTCAGGAAAAATTAGTTGAAAATCTTGACATATACGATTTTGAACTTTCTGATGAACATTTTGAGGTGATTGATCAACTCGAGAAAAACAATAGAATAGTAAATCCAACATTTGCTCCGGATTGGGAGTCTTGATCGAACGGATGTCGCAAAAGTAAAGAGAGATTAGATATCACCAGGCACTATCTTTTAAATTTAAATCTTATGTTAACCCTGTTCTAATTAAAGGATATTGCTAAATGATTTGGGAAAACAGTTCCTACTTATGGTTGTTGCTTTTACTTCCGCTGATTTATGGTGGATACTATTGGTATAAGCAGAGAATTATTGACAAGAGAGCGTCTTATTTCGATGATCGACTTCTGAATCAATTGTTGATGAATCATTGGAAATTTGGCGATAAAGTTCGATTGTATGCACTTATTACGGCAGCACTCTTTTTTATACTGGCCCTTGCCGGTCCTAAAATCGGTACTGAAGTTAGAGAGATTCAAAAGAGGGGTCTCAATTTAATGGTAGCGCTCGATCTTTCGAGGAGTATGAACGCGGAAGATCTGAATCCAAACCGGTTGAGTAAGGCTAAATTCGAGTTGAACAGATTAATTAATCGATTACAAGGAGACCGTGTCGGGTTAATTGTGTTCACGGATGAAGCATTTATTCAGGTACCGCTCACTACAGATTATTCGGCATTTAGAATGTTGATGGACATTGCCAATACGGAACAAATGCCATCAAATGGGACTAATTTCAGATCGGCTATGCTGAAATCTATAGAAGCTTTTGAATCCATTGATAATCAAAACAATGCAGCTAACGTTCTTCTTTTTATGGGAGATGGGGAAAATCATGGACCCAGTTATGATTCAGCTTTAAATAGTTTAGTTGAAATGGGTGTATTTGTATTGACTGTTGGTTTAGGAACTCCTGAAGGTGGTCCCATCCCACTATACACTACGGGTGGACAATTAACCGGTTACGCGCGAGATGCTGATAATAATACAGTAACTACCCGCTTGGGATCTGAAACCATGAGAGATATTGCAGAAAGAGGCAGAGGAGAATATTACGAGATACAGAGTGGAAGTGATAATATTGAACCCTTTTTTTCCAAGTTGGATGAACTTGAAAGAGGTGAATATTCGACTCAGGAATTTGCTGATTATAAAAACCGGTATCAGATTTTACTGATTATTGGGTTATTCTTTTTTATGTTCTCCCTATTTTTC
>JAGXIS010000087.1 GCA_024635465.1 Bacteroidota bacterium
ATCCCTCCGCCAAATGTAACCGGAGTCCTGCATATGGGGCATATGCTCAATAATACGATTCAGGATGTTTTGGTACGTAGAGCAAGAATGAAAGGGAAAAATGCTTGCTGGGTTCCGGGTACCGACCACGCATCTATAGCAACAGAAGCAAAAGTAGTTCAAAAATTGCGAAAAGAAGGGATTAAAAAGAGCGACCTGACTAGAGATGAATTCTTAAAACACGCTTGGGACTGGACAGATAAACATGGTGGAATTATTCTACAGCAGCTTAGAAAACTGGGTGCATCATGCGATTGGGATAGAACCCGATTTACTCTTGAAGATGACCTCTATGATGCCGTAACTGATTGTTTTATTGATCTTTATGATCGCGGTTATATATATCGCGGACAGAGGATGGTTAATTGGGATCCCGTTGCAGAAACTGCCGTTAGCGATGAAGAGGTGATACATAAAGAGGTACAATCAAAATTCTATTTTGTGAAGTATCCCGTTAAAGACACTGATCAATTTGTAACCATCGCGACTACCCGACCAGAGACCATCCTTGCCGATACCGCTGTTTGTGTAAATCCGAAGGACAAGAGATTCACATCGTTGATCGGAAAAAAAGTCATCATCCCACTGGTAAACAGAGAAGTTGAAGTTATTTCTGATGACTATGTAGATCCGGAGTTCGGGACCGGCTGTTTGAAAATCACTCCGGCTCACGATCCCAATGACTATGATTTGGGTATAAAACACGATCTGGAGATTATCGATATGCTGAATCCGGATGGAACGGTTACAGATGAGATCGGTTTTTTTGCCGGGTTGGATCGTTTTGAAGCTCGTAAACAGATTGCGCTGGAGCTGGAAAAAATGGGTCTGCTGGTTAAGGTAGAATCAATACAGAATAAGGTCGGTTATTCTGAAAGAACTGATGCGGTGATTGAACCTCGTCTGTCGCTTCAATGGTTTTGTAAAATGGATGAATTGAGCAAACCCGCCCTTGAGCATGTAATGAACGACGATATTCGATTCTATCCTGCCAAATTTAAAAACAGTTATCAACACTGGATGGAAAATATCCGGGATTGGTGTATCTCCAGACAGCTATGGTGGGGGCAGCGGATACCTGCCTGGTTCTTTGACAACGGTGATGATGATTATGTAATTGCCAAAACCGCAGACGAAGCCCTGCTGAAAGCTCAAAAAAAATCAGGAAATGAATCCCTATCCCATGCTGATATAAAACAAGATGAAGATGTTGTAGATACATGGTTCTCGGCATGGTTATGGCCCATCACATTGTTTGATGGATTTAAAAATCCGGACAACAAAGAGATAAACTACTACTACCCTACTCAAGATCTTGTAACTGCACCGGAAATTATGTTTTTCTGGGTGGCTCGAATGATCATGGCCGGATACGCTTTCAAAGGTGAACAACCATTCAAGAATGTTTACTACCACGGCATCGTAAGAGATGAAAAAAGGCGAAAGATGTCTAAATCTTTGGGTAACTCACCGGACCCGTTAAAACTTATTGAAAAATACGGAGCCGATGGAACACGCGCCGGAATGCTCTTTTCATCACCCGCCGGTAATGACCTTCTTTTTGATGAAAATCTCTGCGAACAGGGGAGAAATTTTTCAACAAAGATCTGGAACGCCTATCGTTTTCTCACTCTTAACATGGCAGAGGGGCAAAAGTACGCGCCTAATCATGACATTAATCCGGATAATGTAGCCGATCGATGGATGGCCGGTCGCATTCAATCAACATTGATTGAAATGGAGGATGATTTTGAAAAATATCGGCTGAATGAAGCCCTTAAAAAGATCTACTCTTTAATTTGGGATGACTTTTGCGACTGGTACATCGAAGTGTCTAAATCAGAAACTCCCGGTGAAAAAATTCCTAAAGAAAATCTGGAACGAGCATTGGGTTTCTTTGAAACACTCATGAAGATGCTTCATCCGTTCATGCCATTTATTACAGAAGAGATTTGGCATCGCATCAACAACCGCACTAAAGAAGAAGCCATAACCATCAGTTTATGGCCGGATCATGATGGAGATGCTTATACCGATTCTGTTGAACTTTTTAGAGTTGTTCAAGAGCAGATATCATCCATTCGGAATATTCAATCAGAAATGAATTTAGCACCACGTACTCCGTTACAAATCATCATCAAACCGGAACTTGCTGAACTCGCTGCTCAACTGAACTCCGTAAAATGGGTTTATGAAAGATTGCTTCCGGTTGAATCAATATCTTTTGACATCGATGCCATCAAACCAAAAGCGTCTGCTTCATCTGTGGTAGGAGAGACGGAAATCTATATCCCTTTAAAAGGGCTTATTGATCTGGATAAAGAGAGAGAACGAATTGAAAAAGAGATCAATAATATTGAGGGGTATTTGAAAGGGCTGCAAAATAAATTATCCAACAAAAAATTTGTGGAAAACGCTCCGGCAGAAGTTGTAGAGAGTGAGAGACAGAAGTTGGCTACAGCAGAATCAAATCTGAAAAAACTGAAGTTACAGCTTGAAGAGCTGGATTGATTCTTCACTTTCTGATACTGAAACATATTGAAAAATTACTATTCTGTATTTGTACATCTACATTAAACCCCTATTCAGGGGTTTGGTTTTTGGCTCTCACTCACCCACGATTTGGCAATCGGGGTTATTCACATTTAACCCTGAAGGGTTGTTTTTTGAGAAGTACTTGCTCTTTAGCTTAAAAAAACGGGTTGGAATGGTATGTTGTATTTCAAGTAACCGATTTGCATCAGCAAATCAATGTAAATAACCCCAATTACCAAATTGGGGTAAATTGAACAAGGTAACCCGAACCCCATAGGGGTTCAATGTCTCATGGCGTTGGTAGGTAGAGGTTTATTGAGTTTATTCTTCTTCGGTTGACTCATTTATTGCGTCATTCTATTTCAGTTTAAATCCTTACAGCAGATAGTAATACTCAATATATTATTTCAATGAAAAATATCGTTATAAATTGCAGTTTTGATATTTATCGTTTTCTTAAATAATTGTGTAACTTGCTCACAATATCATCCGGACATTAGAAAATTGACAATAATAAACCCTTAGCATGGAAAGAATTCTTTTTCTTACCATTGTCTTACTCATTAGCCTGGCTACTTTTCTTTCCCCGGCACAGTCTTTAGCTCAGTCTGACCTTGAGAGGGTGTCTGACACTGAGAGAAGCGACGGCAAAGGATATGTTATCCGATTTCATCTCACTGAAGCTGCAGACTCCTTTAAGGTACGACATCCGGAGCCTGATCTTATCCAAATGATGATCTATTCAGATTCACTGAATCCCACAGATTTTATAGAACCTAATAATAGTCCGGCAATCAGAAATATTGAATATCATAATAATCGATCCGGATTTGGTTTAGACATCGTTTTAGAAGAAGGTCAATATTTTAATATGCAGACCTATCCCGACCGAAATAATACCGATCTTCTTATAGCTCTTGAAAGAACTACAGAGGAGATCGTTAATCTAAACACTGCAAATGTAGATTTCATCTTCTGGTTTAATTATCAAATGGATGAACCACTTGTTGATGTGTCGTTGTCCGACATGGATGACTCGATATTGAAATTGAGAAATGGCAATGGCGTTAATGTGATTGTCCTGGATGCGGGACATGGTGGAAAGGACCCCGGGTCAATAAATCGAAGACTGGGTATTTATGAAAAAGATATCGTATTACCCATAGCGTTAAAGGTTGGGGAATATATCAATACATATATGCCGGATGTGAAGGTCGTTTACACCAGAGACGATGATCGATTTATCGATTTGGGCGAAAGGGGACCCATTGCTACCAGAGCCAATGGAGATCTGTTTATTTCTATCCATGCAAACTCCATAGCAAACAATACAACGGCTCATGGAGCTGAGGTTTACATATTGGGTCTAGCCAGAACTGAAGCTGCACTGGCATCGATGAAAAGAGAAAATAGTGTGGCATCACTTGGAGATAGTGGAGCTCCAATGGATCTGACTGAGAATCAGTTATTGATTTATGAATTGGCAAATGCGGGAAATATGGCGGTCAGTGAACGACTTGCCAGCATGATTGAAGATCAATTCAGTTCACGAGCCCAACGTAGGTCGAGAGGTGTTAAGCAAGCCGGATTTCAGGTTTTGTGGGATCTGCCCATGCCTTCAGTATTGATAGAACTTGGTTTTATTACTAACCCCAATGAAGCTAAGTATATGACCAGTGAATATGGTCAATCCATATTGGCGTCTGCTATTTTCCGGGCGGTCAGAGATTTTAAAGAAGATCTGGAAAAAATTCGACCTTCTTCAACGGCAAGTAATGACTAAATTCAACCCGCTGATCATAGGTGTAGGCGGTGGTAGCGGATCCGGAAAAACGACGGTTGTCAGTAAGATCGTTGAAGGAATCGGCAGAGATCAAATCGTATTGATTGAGCACGATTCCTACTATCGTGATTTGAGTCATCTACCCCTATCCGAACGTGTTAAACAGAACTTTGACCATCCCTCCTCACTTGAAACAGAACTGTTGATTCGTCATTTAGACGCTCTCAAAAGCGGTTATCAAATTGATATCCCTGTTTATGATTTTGTAGAACATACCCGCTCACAGGAGTCCATTTCTGTTGCTCCCAAAAAAGTAATTCTCATCGATGGTATATTAATTTTTAGTGAGGCCAATCTTCGAGAAAGGATGGATATTAAAATATTTGTTGATACGGACGACGATGTAAGATTGTTAAGACGTCTTAAAAGAGACATTAATGAAAGGGGCCGTGATTTTGATGGTGTTTTGAAACAATATGAGCACTACGTGCGACCCATGCATTTGGAGTTTGTAGAACCTAGTAAACGTTACGCCGATATTATCATTCCGCGGGGTGGTGAAAACGCAGTTGCACTCGACATGATCAATGCTCTCGTTAAAGGAAAGTTGCAAGAGTAATAATTTTAATACGATCACTGTATAGATTCAGAAAATAATCTCATCCCATCAAAGAGCAGGTATTTTCTCCATCGAAATTCAATATCAGCATGAATCGCTCTTTTAATGATCTCTGAATCCCCACCGGTTACATAC
>JAGXIS010000088.1 GCA_024635465.1 Bacteroidota bacterium
AAGACCATGTTGAATCAGATTGAAATGTTCGGCCCATAGCTCTAAACTGTCTTACAAATCGACGTTTTGTAACACTGGGAGCAAACTGACCATACTCGATCATAAACAATCTTGAAGTGTTAGGATCGTAGTATGTGAAATTCACAAAGGGTCCACCCATGAAATCATTGGTCATTCTCCATGTTCCCAACGTTTCGTAAGCGATGAGATCATCTTCTCTTTCAAATTCCTCAGTGGTCACTTCTCTTCCATATTCAGTAGTTAAATAGGATTCATCCCTCTCGCCACGCATATATTTTTCTAAAAGTGAATCTCGGGTTGCATTGATCCATTCATAATCCAAAAAACCGGGATCTTCCACCCCATCTTTCCACCATGCCATAATCCATCTATTATTTTCAGGCAAATATCGTCTGAAAACTGTTACATTTTCCGTCTCCAGTGATTGTACATAATCATGTTGCATTCGGATACTCCATCCGTGATTATCCCATAAAGAATCAGATATGGCTACCTGCTCACCCCTTTCATAAATATCATATGTTTGTCTTTCAAATTCTAAATCCATCAGATTTCCAACCAATGATTTTTCAGAATTCCGAATCTTATCCGCTAAATCTTCATCAGAAGTTGATGATAATAGAAGAGTCCATTGATCTCTGACCCACCTATCTCTTAATGGAAATGCAAAACTTTCACCCTCTCGAACTCTATTTTCAACATCATCACTTAATATGGCTCTGATTAGGGTACCAACATTTGTTTCAGCATCGATCGGAGAGACAATTATGATATTTTTATACTTTTGAATTTCTTCTAATTCAGAGTTTGAGCTAAAGTCTCTATATATCAATCTATAGGTGGGTTCAGGAGCTGGTAAAGTCGTAAGATATTTTCCAAATGTGTCTTCAATTGCTAGAGCTGTCTGACTATCCTGGAATGTTGAGTCCATAACAACGATAACTTCATCAACACCTCCAATAGACAATGGTCTGTAATCACCATCACATGAGATAATAGAAATTAGAAAAATAATGGGTAGAATCAATCGTAAAAATCTCATAACTATATCTGTTTAACTATTTTATTTTTAAATATTTCCAAATTTCAGCTCTTTCACAAAAGAAAGTGTTCTTTGCTTCCAGCCGTTTGAAGGGTAATTGCCACGAATAGTATCAATTAATGCACTTCCAACAATAAAACCATCTACTTTTTTAGAGATAGAAATGGCGTCTTTATGATTCTTGATTCCAAATCCAACCAACTTAGGATTTTTTGTTACATTATTAGTAACTCTATCTATAAATTTGTCCACAGAATTAGAAATTTCTTCGCCTGTCCTGGCTCCTGTCACTCCGGTTACAGATACGCAATATACAAACCCTCGACTCTGCTCATCAATTGCTTTCATTCTATCATCAGTGGAGTTTGGTGCAACCAAATAAATAAGATCCAGATTAAATTTTTTGGCAGCGTCTGATAATTTTGAGGACTCTTCAATGGGGGCATCCGGTACAATAAGTCCGTCAACACCTTTATCCGATGCATCCTTACAAAATTTCTCAATTCCGTATCTGAGTATGGGATTAATATAACCCATTAAGATAATTGGAATCTCCGAATTTTCACGTATATCAGATACCATATCTAGAATTTTAGACATGGTTATCCCATTCTCTATTGCAATATTACTGGCATATTGAATAGTTGGCCCATCCGCTAATGGATCACTAAAGGGCATTCCAAGTTCAATAAGGTCGGCTCCATTTTTTTCAAAATCTAGCACTAATTCAACTGTTGATTCTAAATCCGGATAACCTGCAGTGATAAATAGTGACATCAATTTTTCATCACTTTTTCTTGATTCAAAGACAGATTGAATACGATTTTTATTTTGGATAGTCATGGTCTTCTTTGTACTCATTTAGAATCATTATTTATTTTCTTTTGAAAACCATTCGGAGATAGTCTTCATATCTTTATCCCCCCTACCGGAGCAGTTTACGACAACAATTTCCTCCTTTTTGGTAAGTGGCATTAATGTCTCCAAATAAGCAAATGCATGTGCTGTTTCAATTGCAGGGATAATTCCCTCCTTATCGGAAATCAATTTAACAGCATCCATCGCTTGTTGATCTGTAACACCATAGTATCTCACTCGTTTGATATCATGTAGATGCGAGTGTTCAGGGCCGATACCGGGATAGTCTAATCCTGCACTGATAGAGTGAGCCAACTGTATCTGTCCTTCGCTGTTGTGTAGCAAGTAACTGAGTGAACCGTGTAAAACACCCGGAGAACCAATTGTTAAAGTGGCAGCGGTTTGATCTGTGTCGGAACCTAGTCCTGCTGCTTCTATTCCAATCATTTTAACACTTTCATCTTCAATAAATGGGTAGAAAAAACCAATTGCATTACTGCCCCCTCCTACACACGCAAGTAAATAATCAGGGAGTTTCCCTTCAGAATTTTGAAGCTGCTCTTTCGTCTCATCACCAATAACTCTGTGGAAATTACGAGTCATCATAGGGTATGGATGTGGACCTACTACAGACCCTATTATATAAAAAGTATTCTCTACATTTGTAACCCAATCACGAATGGCTTCATTGGTTGCGTCCTTTAATGTTTGAGAGCCGCTCGTGACGGATCTTACTTCAGCGCCCAAGAGACGCATACGATCGACATTGAGTTTTTGACGCTCCATATCTTCAGCACCCATATAAATTACACATTCAAAACCGAATTTAGCGCAGGCCGTTGCTGTTGCAACTCCATGTTGACCGGCACCGGTTTCTGCGATAATTCTCTTTTTCCCCATATTACGTGCAAGCAAGAGCTGACCAATTGCGTTATTGATTTTATGTGCTCCAGTATGACATAAATCCTCTCTTTTCATATAGATCTTTGCTTTACCGTAATAATCTGTCAGACGATTTGCATAGGTAAGCTTAGTAGGACGACCAACATACTCCTTTAAAAGGGAATGAAATTCTTGCTGAAAAAGTGGATCATTTTGTGACTCTTCATATGCAATTTCAAGTTCTTCAAGAGCGGGAATTAATATTTCGGGAACATATTTTCCTCCATATTCTCCAAAATAACCCTGTTTTGTAGGTGCATTGTAATTCATATGATTTTATTCAATAATTAATAACCAATTCATTCACATACCAAAATGTTCATCATTTAATCAACATTTAATAAATAATCAAATGTTACCCATCTCCTGTTCATTCCAGATTTCTCTCATGATCTCAAAAAATTCCTCGACTTTATCAAAATCTTTCAATCCGGGTGATTCTTCGAGTCCACTTGAAAGATCAACAACATTCGGTTGAACAGTTCCAATAGATTTTTTGATATTTGATGCATTCAATCCTCCCGATAGAAAAAAAGGAATCTCTTTTGTTATGGATTCTAAAACATTCCAATCAAAAACTTTCCCGGTCCCACCCCATTGACCTGTTATTTTTGTATCAAATAACAGGTAATCAACCGCAGATGAATACTCAGAAATCTTATGCTGCAGTTCATTAACTGAAGTATTATCCGAGATATGTATCGCTTTTATTACAGGAGACTCAATCAAACTGCAATACTCAGGTGATTCATTGCCATGTAACTGTACCATATCAATACCAGTCTCCTTAACAATTCTGTTTACATCATCTAGAGGTTGATTTACAAATACACCCACTTTTAGCGGACCTTCAATCCAGTTATTAATGGCTCCCGCTTTTGCAGGTTCTATGTAACGCGGGCTTTCAGGATAAAATATAAATCCAAGGTAATCTGCCAATGCACCTGATGCAAAACGAGCATCTTCAAGATTTGTGATACCACAAATCTTAACTTTGGTACGATTTTCAGACTGAATAAACATGGTTTAAAGTTATTTGCTTATTATTTGTTATGAAGACAGGTCTCAAATTTACTCTATTTCATTGCTTCAAATCCAGAAATAAGATCTTTAACTGCTTCACCTACATTGTCTTGTCTCATAAAATGCTCCCCAATCAATGCTGAATGAATACCATTCTTCCATAAAAATAAGATATCTTCAGGACGATTTAGGCCACTTTCTGAAACTCTAACGACATTTTCGGGGGCTTGACTCAAAATCGAAACTCCTCTATGAAGATCGACTTCAAAAGTTGATAAATTTCGGTTATTCACACCTACAATCTCGACCTGATCCCAATCAAGTGCGTGAAATTCATCTTCATGATAACACTCCACTAGAGCTTGTAATCCGAATTCATTTACAGCACTTAGCAATTCCGAAAGCTGTGTTCCATTATACATCGTAGCAATGAGGAGTACTGCATCTGCTCCATACGCTTTAGCTTCTTTAACCTGAAATGGTTCGATGATAAAATCTTTTCGAAGAAGTGGAACCGTACTGATTTTAGAAATTTGCTCAAGATATGAAAGTGATCCCTGGAAAAAGGGTTCATCCGTTAATACTGAGATTGCTCGGGCTCCATTGTTAATGTACTCCTCAGCAATATGTAGAGGATCAAATCCTGTCCGGATAACACCTTTTGAAGGCGATGCTTTTTTTACTTCAGCAATGATTGAGATACCATTCTTGTTATCCAATGCTTTTTTGAAATTCCGCCTTTTTTTACAATAAAACTCCATAGACTCAAGGTCTCTTAGAGAGATTTCACGCTTTCGTTTGGAAAGGTCCGATACTGTTTTCTCTAAAATCTGTTCAAGAATATCATTCATCTCTATTCAGACGCTATCTTTTGAGATTCACCTGCAAAAAGTTCAATTTTCTTTTTCATTTCACCAGAATCGATACTTTTAGAGGCTAATTCTTTTGCCTGAGTAAAATCTTTCGCTTGATTGGCAACATAGATTGCAAATGCTGCATTTAATTCGACTATATCTCTTTGAGCTTGTGTTGATCGATTTTCTGCTATTGCTTTAATGATTTCAGCATTATGCTTAGCATCACCACCCAGTAGATCTTTCATAGAAACCAAACTATATCCATTTGTCGTGGGATCAAACTCAAACTGATGAGTACTATTTCCTCTATTTGTTTCAAAAAGATCACTTTTAGAGGTCAAACTTACTTCATCTAACCCATCGTGCGAATGTACGGTCAGGGTTCTGTCAATGTCCAAACGTTCAAAGATTTGATGCATTTTTAAAGCTGATTCCCTGCTAAAGGTTCCTACCAACTGATATTTAACATTAGCCGGATTGAGCAATGGGCCAAGCATATTAAAAAAAGTACGGATTTTAAGTGCGCTGCGAGCCGGCATCACATGTTTCATTGCAGGATGAAAATTCGGCGCAAACATGAAAGCCATACCGGTTTCATTATAAAGTTTTTCAACACCTGTTTTTTGCAGATTTGGAACACCACCTAATTCCAATAAAACATCATAACTCCCACTTTTACTAGATACACTCCTGTTACCATGCTTTAAAACAGGTAAACCGGCACCTGCAACCACAAACATTGCAGCTGTTGATATGTTAAATGTACCACTCTTATCGCCGCCGGTTCCACAAAGATCTACTGCCCGGGATGCATCTACTTCGACCGGTATAGAGGAGTTTCTCATCACTTTTACAAAAGAAGTTAATTCATTAATGGATTCCCCTTTCATTCTCATTCCCATTAAAAAAGCACTTATTTCTTCACTGGAAACTTGACCGGACAATATCTGTCTCATCGACTCTTCAGCCTGATCTGATGTAAGATCACTACCCTTAGAAATAATTTCTATAGAATCTGTAAACATTTGCTGCATATATTATTGTCAAATTTTAAAACTAAACATTTGCATAATTTAATGAGAGCCAATTTTTGATAATTTTAGGTCCTTCAGTAGTAAGAATGCTTTCAGGATGAAACTGAATACCTTCAATAGGGTACTCTCGATGCCTCACTCCCATAATGACATCATCATCACTCTTTGCAGTTATTTCAAGAATGTCAGGTATGGTATCAGGATTCAGAACCAATGAATGATAGCGAGTAGCTGTAAATCCTTTTTCAATATTATCAAATACGGTTTTACCATCATGATAAATTTTTGATGTTTTACCATGCATTAAACTGGGTGCATATCCAATCTTCGCTCCAAATACCTGGCCTATAGCCTGATGTCCCAGACATACTCCTAGTACCGGTTTAATTTTACCCAGATTCCGGATAATTGACTCTGTGATACCTGCATTCTCAGGTCTGCCAGGGCCGGGTGAAATAAGGATTCGATCCGGATCCAGATCAATAATTTCATCTACGGTAAGTGCATCATTTCGAATTACTTTATAA
>JAGXIS010000089.1 GCA_024635465.1 Bacteroidota bacterium
CATGAGTGCTGTTGGTCAATACATTCCTGAAAGAACAGATAGTGATTACGAACGCGCTTTTGAATTGGCACTGGATGAAATGTCAAAATTGGGGATTACATCTGTCCATGATGCCAGAACTGATATTTATGATTGGGAATTATACAAACGATTTGCAGATGAGGACAGATTAAAGACTCGAATATATGCGATGATTGCAGGCACGGGTGATATTTTTGATCAAATGGCTGCAGATGGACCCGTAAACAGTTATGCAGAGGATCTTTTGGCACTACGCAGTGTAAAAATTTCTGCTGATGGGGCATTGGGAAGCAGAGGTGCGGCATTATTAGAGGATTATCATGATGATCCGGGAAACCGGGGGTTACTCTTTTATGATCAGGAAGAGATCAACGCAATGTTATTAAAAGGGGCATCTGCCGGATTCCAGATGAATATTCATGCCATAGGGGATGCAGCCAACAGGCAATTGTTAGATGCATTCCAATATATCAATGATGAGCTGGATGATCAGGAAAAGATGCGACATCGCATTGAACATGCTCAAGTAGTAGCCCTGGAGGATATACCAAGATTTGTTGATCTTAATCTAATCGCATCCATGCAACAGACACATGCGACCAGTGACATGAATATGGCGGAAGATAGGATTGGACCCATTCGCATTCAGGGTGCTTATGCATGGCAAACGTTCCTTAATCAAGGGACAGTAGTTGCAGGAGGATCTGATTTTCCGGTCGAAAATGTAAATCCATTCTACGGATTGTATTCTGCAGTAACCAGGCAAGATCATGAGGGGATGCCTCCGGGCGGTTGGTATAGTGAGCATCGAATGAGCAGAATAGAAGCCTTGCGATCATTTACACTCGATGCAGCCTACGCGGCGCATCAAGAGAATCAATTGGGTACGCTTGAACCGGGTAAATGGGCAGATTTTATCGTAATCGATCGTGATTTTTTCACCGTGGATGCAGCTGAAATTTGGCAAACTGAAGTGCTTCAAACTTGGGTAGCCGGGAAAAAAGTATATGATATAAATCAATGAGGATTAGATTAGAACAGCTCAATCCTACGATTGGGGATATAAAAGGGAACAGAGAAATTATCTTAAAAGCCCTCAAAAGTGCAGAAGCAGAAAAGATAGATCTGCTTATTCTACCTGAAATGGTTACAACCGGTTATCCGCCACTCGATCTTCTTGAAAGCGAACATTTTCGAAAATGTTGTTTTGCGTCCAATGATACAATCATTGCTGAAACAGATAAAACAGCGTTACTTTTTGGGACAATAACTCCTAATGAAAATGAGTTCGGGAGAAAATTATTTAATACGGCAATTCTTGCGACGGGGGGGAAAGAGAAAGGATCTGTAAATAAAACACTGCTCCCTACCTATGATATTTTTGACGATTTAAGATATTTTGAACCCAATAAAACCTTTAGCTGTATGGAATACAAAGGCGTGAAATTGGGTGTAACCATCTGTGAAGATATATGGTACAATGAAAATGAATTTCAATATCATACCTACGATGTAGATCCAACTGAGGTGTTAAAAAACAGAGGTGCAGATCTGATCATAAATGTATCTGCATCACCTTATACCACCTCTAAACATGAAAACCGGATGGGGATGCTTCAAAATCATGCCCGAAAACTGAAGTTGCCGGTTCTCTACAGCAATCAGGTCGGTTCACACACCGATGTTATTTTTGATGGCGATACAGTAGCTATATCATCTGATGCTAAGGTGATTGCTACAACTGAACCTTTTCATGTGTCGCATACAGATATTGTATGGGATGAGAAAAACCGTGACATCACACCTCTGCCTGATCAAAACAATTTCGAATACCCTCAAAATAGATCAGAAAGACAATTTAAAGCCATTTGTTGTGGCTTGAGTGAGTATTTCCTGAAATCCGGACTGGAGCCAAATGTTGTTTTGGGCCTCAGCGGGGGAATTGATTCTGCGGTAGTCTGCGCTTTGGCAGTAGAAGCCTTGGGTGCTGATCGGGTAACGGCTATCACAATGCCGTCAACTTTTTCAAGTGAAGGAAGCGTAACAGATTCCGAGCTTTTGGCGGAAAATCTTGGAATAAAACTCATCAATCTGCCCATTAAAAAAATCTATGACACGTTCAATGATTCATTAAAACCGATATTTCAGGATAAGCCATTTGGTGTTGCAGAGGAGAATCTGCAAAGTCGGATCAGAGGCACAATTTTGATGGCCCATGCAAATAAGCATGCTCAATTTTTACTCGCTACAGGTAATAAATCCGAATATGCTGTGGGTTATGCGACGCTCTATGGGGATATGAACGGTGCAATCGCCATCATTGGAGATCTGTACAAACATGAAGTCTATGAACTGGCAAAATGGTTGAATGAGTACCATTACAGTAAAGAGATGATTCCTGAAGCTATTATTCAAAAAGAACCGAGTGCCGAACTAAGGCCGGAACAGAAAGACTCAGATTCACTTCCCGATTATGGAGTGTTGGATGATATTCTTTATCGCTATATTGAACTGCAGCAGAATGCAGAAAAAATCATCAAAGACGGGTTTGACCGGGATGTCGTTTACCGAATCAATCATTTGGTAGATTTAAATGAATTCAAAAGATATCAGGCAGCTCCTATATTAAAATTGAGTTCTAAATCGTTTGGTTTGGGTAGAAGATGGCCGTTGGTACAGAAATGGACCGGTGCGGATGAACATCTCTAGCCGGGATATTCGATTTAACTGAATTTGACATAATAGAGGAGATTTTTTTAGTATTCTCAGATATGTCAGTTATAACTCTCAATCTTCATAACTTACATCTACAGATGAAACAGCTTTCACTTTTACTCATAATTTCACTGATCGCATCGGTCGGGATGGCTCAAGAAAGTCAAACAGGAACAACAGATGTAGAGATGCAGGTCAAATTGCTCCCATACTCCAATCCGCTGATAGATTTAAATGAAGAGCCGGAAGTTGCGATTGAAAACGTGGCTTCAACTGAACTGGATATTGAAGTACTTAGAAGAATTTCGAATGTTTATAAACGACATGTATTAGCCATTGATGCGCAGGTTCAGGGTGACCTTGTGCAAGCTGAGAGTTATATCAATGAGTCTTTTGCAGCTATTCAATCATTACTGGATGATTATCCGGAAATTCAGAATAACAGACGGTTTACCGAACTCTATAGATCTGTAATCACTGAACACAGTGAGTTTTATGGAATTACAGAAACTCGCAGTGAGACTGAAGGAGATGTTTTTGAGATTAGAGCTGAACTGTTTTCAGAAGAGGATGATTGGATTGCAGAGGGTTATGCACTGCCGGAAAATTTGACCATCAATCAAACTCAAGTGCCGCTTATTCAAAATCAACATGTGAACCGGCACTTAATGTACTATACAGTACGCAGGCCGGATGTGATGGAGAGATGGTTGGAAAGGTCAGAGTACTACTTTCCAATGATGCGTGAGATATTTAATGAAGAGGGGGTACCGGTTGAGCTCATTCATCTATCGATGGTAGAGAGCGGTTTAGTGCCTACAGCCCGAAGTTGGGCTTCTGCCGTGGGTTTATGGCAATTTATCAGAGCAACGGGTGCATTTTATGGTTTGGAAGTGAATTGGTGGGTTGATGAGCGCCGTGATCCACTTAAATCGACCCGTGCCGCAGCCCAGCATCTTCGTGATCTTCATGAAATTTGGGGGGATTGGCATCTGTCGTTGGCTAATTACAATTTAAGTCCAAGAGGATTGCGAAGAGCCATTAATGCGGCAGGGGGGGTGAATGATTATTGGGTTGCATACCCTTATCTCCCAAGAGAAACCAGAGGATATGTTCCGGGATATATTGCTGCAACGATGATTTCGATGAATCCTGAAGAATTTGGATTCGAGAGAAATTACGGAGTAGAAGCTTACAGTTTCGATACAGCGGAAGTCGATGGGTTAATGCCACTTGAGGCTCTTGCTGAAGCTGCAGGTATCACTTTGGATGAGCTAAAAGCGTTGAATCCGGAGTTGCTTAGATGGGCAACACCCCCCGGGGATGGTTATTCTCTTAAAGTGCCAAAAGGTACAATAAATAAGTTTTTAGCTGCCTATCAGGAGATACCCAAGGAGAGTCGGGCTCAGTCAATTGCCATGCATACAGTGACCAGAGGAGAGTCTTTAGGTTTTATAGCAAACAGGTATGGCACAACGGTAAGAGCTCTTTATGAATCAAATGAAGGCCTGAGTAATATGATACATCCCGGGCAGACAATCGTGGTACCGGTAGCAGCCGGATCAACCGGAACAGTAGCTGCTGACAGGCCTTCCAATCAATCAACAACAGCTTCTTCTTCTCAACAAAGAACACAACCTCAGGCACCTGCAAATACCCGATCGGTTACATATATCGTGAAAAGTGGCGATACAATGGGACACATTGCAGAGTGGTATGATGTGCGTTCATGGCAGGTTCGCCAGTGGAACGGTGCCAGCAATACAATTAGAGTTGGGCAGCGTTTAACGATTCATATACCTCAGGAGAGGCAAGAATACTTCAATCAAGTTGATGGACTAACATTCGCTCAAAAACAGGAAATTGAACGAAGACAGAGATCCGGGGAGAGTATATATGGGCTAAGATTTGATGGATCGAGCCCGAGCAGTGGCGATTTAATTACATACACTGTTCGCAGAAACGATACACTTGGCGGTATTGCCAATCGTCACGGAGTGTCTGTTGCTGACATTCAAAATGAAAATAATCTGAACGGAACACGGATTTATGCTGGTCAATCGTTAAAGATTAGAAGGCGATAGAATAAACTTATGAAACGAACCGGTATTTTAACGGTTACATTGCTACTGATTGTCTTATCTATAAGTTCAGTCGCATTTGTACAGAACAGTGACCTGTTCTTTCAAATTAAAAAACAGCTTACCATATATAATGACGTCTTCAGAGAGGTGGCTACTCAATATGTTGATGAAATAGAGCCACAGACACTCATCAATAGAAGCATCCGTGCCATGCTCGATTCACTGGATCCTTATACGGTATTTATCGATGAAGGTGAGCAGCAACAATTTGAAATTCTTGCATCCGGATCTTATGGAGGAGTTGGTTTGGAGGCAGGTTACAGGGGGGATCAGGTTGTTATCATAGCTCCAATGGATGGTTATCCTGCACAAAGAGCAGGCTTGAGGCCCGGTGATACCATTGAAGAAATCAATGGAAGTTCTGTGAATGGTATGACTCCGGAAGAAATTCAACGGCTTACGATTGGAGACGTTGGCAGTGAAATAACGATTACAATTAGCAGGCGTGGAGTTGTAGATAACATATCATTTACTCTAATAAGAGAGAGAATAGAGATCAAGAATATCAATTACTCAGGTGTAATCGGGGATCAAGATCAGTTTGCGTTTGTTCAACTTGCCAGATTTGGCCAAAGAACTTCTGAAGAGGTTAGAGAGTCGTTAATCAATTTAAATCGCGACCGTGAGTTGGAAGGGATTGTATTGGATTTGAGAAACAATCCGGGTGGACTTTTGAATGAAGCGGTTGAGCTGATTGATCTCTTTATAGAACCGGGAGTGACAGTGGTTGAAACAAGAGGAAGGCATGAGAGTCACAATAGTGTACTCACAACCGATGAACCGGCGCTATTTGCAGATATGCCGATCGTTGTATTGATCAATGAAGGAAGTGCAAGTGCCTCAGAAATTGTTGCAGGGGCGCTTCAGGATTTGGATAGAGCCGTAATATTGGGTCAAAACAGTTTTGGAAAAGGGTTGGTACAAACCATTCGTCCGCTTTCGTATAACACATCTCTGAAAATAACCATCTCGAGATACTATATACCCAGTGGCAGAAGTATTCAATCCATTGAATACTCATCAGACATGGAGGGTCAGTATGTGGAAAAACCGGATTCCATGCGAAGAGCTTTCAGAACTAAAAATGGCAGGGAAGTATTTGACGGAAGGGGAATTCAGCCGGATGTAGCCATTATTGATGTGGGGTCTTCATTGGTTGATTTAGCTCTGCAAAAAAGTGATACGTACTTCTATTTTGTCAATGATTTGATTGCTGGCCGGGATGGTAATCGGCCTGTGGAAATGCCGGAACGGATATTTCAACAATTTATGAGTTATCTGATGAATGAGAACTTCGATTTTGAGACACCGGTTGATGATCACTTAAATCAAATAGAGCTAAACATTGAAAATTTCTCTGTGGAAGATCAAGCTGTTGTTAACTTGGATGAACTGAAGGCTCTTTTACGAGATTATAAAATTTCTCAAATCTATGAGAATCAGGAAATTATCGAAAGGCAATTAAGGAGGGAATGGTTCAATCAAACCTATTCGGAAGAGGAGAAAAACAGAGCTCTATTGTCAGTTGATGATTACGTAAATCGATCGTTAGAGTTGTTGAACAATCAATATTCCTATCGATCCATACTAACAAATTGATATTTTGGGAAAAGCGGACCTTCACATACATACTAAAGCCTCAGATGGAGTATTATCTGTTTCTGAACTCCTGGATAAAGTTGTTGAAAAAAAGTTAAAAACAGTCTCGATAACGGATCACGACACTATTGACGGATATCTGGAAGCTCTAAAACCGGCAGCAGATTTGGGTGTTGAACTGATACCGGGTGTAGAACTTACCGTTCTATGGAATTCAATGGAAGTGCATCTCCTGGCATATGATTTTAATACTAAAGATGAGTCATTTTTATCAATGATTGCCAATCAGAAAATTGCCAGACGGTTGAGAATGAAAAAAATCGTGGAAGTATTAAAAAAAGATGGAGTTGATATTGATTATGATGAGATACGGGCCGTTTCGGGCAATGGTAATGTTGGCCGTCCGCATGCAGCAATGGTTCTCATCAAAAAAGGATATGTCTCTTCTGTTCCTGAAGCATTCATTCGTTACCTGGCGTCTGAAAAAGTAAGAACGGTTGAAACGGAGTATATTAAG
>JAGXIS010000011.1 GCA_024635465.1 Bacteroidota bacterium
CGGCTCCATTCGAATGGGTAAAGAGGTCGCTAAAGTTGTTGGTGGGCGTTTAGGGAAAACAATCCTTGAGCTGGGCGGCAACAATGCGATCATTATCAGCAAAGAGGCTGATCTGGAAATGACCATCCGGGAGGTGGTTTTTGGTGCGGTGGGAACTGCAGGTCAACGCTGCACATCAACCCGACGATTAATTATTCACGAATCTGTGTATGATCAGGTTAAGGAGCGATTGATGTCGATCTACCAAAACATCGAAGTGGGTGATCCTTTGGATGAGGGTACATTAGTGGGGCCGTTGATCGATCAGGATGCCGTTTCTATGATGCAGAGTGCCCTCAAGAAAGTCGTAGAAGAGGGAGGCAGGGTTGTGTGTGGCGGTGAAGTAGTGAAGGAGCTGGAGGGGAATTATGTGAAACCTGCCCTCTGTGAAGTGGAGAACCATTTTGAAATTGTACAGGAGGAGACATTTGCTCCTATTCTATACCTTATCAAATACAAAACTCTTGATGAGGCTATTGCGATTCATAACGGCGTAAAACAGGGACTTAGCTCATCCATTTTCACTCTCAATATGCGTGAAGCCGAAACTTTTTTAAGTCACAGAGGATCTGATTGCGGTATCGCAAATGTCAATATTGGAACCAGTGGGGCAGAAATTGGCGGCGCTTTCGGTGGAGAGAAGGAGACGGGCGGTGGACGCGAATCAGGCTCGGATGCATGGAAAGCGTATATGCGACGTCAAACCAATACCATCAACTGGGGGGATGAACTACCTCTGGCGCAGGGGATTACGTTTGATGTGTAAATCTTTAACGTGTTTAAGTGTTTAAGTGTTTAAGTGTTTAAGTGTTTAAGTGTTTAAGTGTTTAAGTGATGTTGCTCTGATCTAATGAAGTGATGATGAGTTTGTGAAGTGCAAAATGGAATCAATAAAGTAATTATTTAAAGTATTATGAGATTTGAAACAAAAGCGATCCATGCAGGACTCGATATTGAAAACCCATCTAAATCTATAGTTCCACCGATTTCTCCGAGCACAATTTATGAAATTGATGCAGATGGCAGAAAAGAGGAGGATCTTCACTATACCCGACTTGGGAACCCTAATCGAAACCAATTTGAACATCTGATTGCTGTTCTGGAAGAGGGCTCAACTGCAGCGGCTTTTTCTTCCGGCATTGCAGCCGCTTCGGCTATTCTTCAGGCACTTGAGCCGGGAGATCATATCATTGTACCTGAAGATGTGTATGCGGGTAATCGTAAGATGATCAATAACATTATGGCCGGATGGGGATTGGAATCTTCATTTATCAATATGACATCAATCGATACGATTGAATCTCATCTTCAAAAAAATACAAAACTGATATGGATGGAGACTCCCTCCAATCCATTAATGCGGATTACCGATATTCAGGCGGTTACTGAACTGGCAAAATCTAAGAATCTGCTCACCGTTGCGGATAACACCTGGCCAACACCCGTAAATCAACTTCCTCTTACATTGGGTGTTGATTTGGTTTTACACTCTACATCTAAATATTTCGGCGGACATAGTGATATTTTGGGTGGTGCGGTTGTCGCGCGGGAGGAGAGTGAATTTTTTGATCGCATACGGTTGATTCAGCGAATGGGTGGAGCTGTTCCTTCGCCCTACGATTGCTGGTTACTGGCTCGAAGTACACGGACATTAGCTTACAGAATGAAGGGACACAATGAACATGCAGCAAAGGTGGCAGATTTTCTTATTCACCATAAAAAAGTATCAGACGTTTTTTATCCGGGAAACCCGGCTTTACCCGGATATGAGATTGTAAAAAAACAGATGAAGGGTTTTGGAGGCATGATTTCATTTTTGATAGCCGGTAGTGATTCGGAGTCCATAAAAGTAGTGGGCAGATCTAAAATTATCAAACGAGCAACCAGTCTGGGTGGAGTGGAGAGTACCTGGGAACATCGTCAGAGTAGCGAGGGCGAAGGATCGATCACGCCTAAAAATTTAATCCGGATCAGCGTGGGTTTAGAACATCCCGACGATATTATTGAAGACCTGGATTTAGCACTATCCTAAAAATGATTCGGTCTGCTATTACAGTAGTGTATTTAGGTTTAAACGCTAATTCAATAGCACGATTTAGATACGATCGTTAATTCAATAGCATCATTTATTTTAAAACCATTATTAAAGTTCGATCGATTTTCAACAGTATCATTTATTTCAACACCATCAATTAGGTTCAAGCGTAATTTCAAAAGCATTATTTTGATACGAACGCTACTTCAACAGCATCATTTTTCCGGATGCGGTGTCAAAAGGTGTAGTGAGACGGTAGATATAGAATCCGCTGGAGAATTCCGATCCATTAAACCGGATGCGATGGGTTCCAGCTTCTTTCACTTCGTTAATCAGAGTTGAGACAAGCCGACCCAGAGAGTCGAAAACTTCTAATTTGACGTGAAGGCTAGTCGGTAACCTGTATTCGATGGTGGAAGTATCACTAAAAGGGTTTGGATAGTTATATGAGAGTTGAAAACTGCCGGACTCACCGATCAATCCATTTCCACCACTCAAAAAATCAGGATTTTCGATATCAAGACTTATGTTATTGAAAGTGACACTATTACTTTCTGAAAGATTCATGTTATCACCGTCAAAACGAATGCGGATTTTGAAATTTGCATTATCGTTGGCCTCCGGAATCTCCGTAAAATCGATTGTGTAGAGCTGATATTGATCGGTTAGAGTCAATGTATTTTCGCTAAGCCCGGTCGTTGTCCAACTCAAACTGCCGGAATCTACTGAGTAGTCGATAATCAATTGATCGGCAACACCTTCGTCCATGGCTGCAAATGAGAAAACAATGTCATCAGATCCGGATGTTGGCAGATGAAAGATCAGTGTATTTTCGCCACCATTGCCTCGAAATGGCTGTTTAACCTGCAGGGCACGCATTTCATCTTCATTGAATGTTTTACCATTATTACCCACCGTTCTATAGTTAATTTCAGTAGGACTGTTACGGCGTTCCAATGAAGCCTGCCTCCAGAGTTGATGATCTTCATGAAATGGATACCCCTCAAGAGCCGACTGAAACTCAATATATGCTCGATCCGTCCCTGTCGAAAAAGTTGCATCAACTGTTTCGAGTGGGGTATCATTGGGTAAATTGTTATCAAAATACCAGAAAGATTTCAGTACGGTTTCCGGCTGCACTCCCATTTGGCTGTCCATCCAGATTAAACGCTGGTCGAGCCAATTTCTCATCCAATTCACCTCTTCTATCCAACTGTTTCCTATAAACCAATTTGGCCATGTATAGGTGCCCAATCTGGGCCATCTCTCAAAATCCCTTCGCTGCGATTCCGTTAACAGATCCGTATTATCATCAATTAATCCGAAAAGGTGATCTCTTGAAAATACTGTTTGCCGCAGCTCCCACCAGCGCTCATGCATTCGTTCCATATATCGATCATCTTCCATCAGTCGCAGGTACCAGTCGCGTACACCACATCCGATGAAACAGTCATTACTCGCCTGAATGTAGTACCACCCCTGTGGTATGTATCCCTCCAGACTTTCTGAAATGCCAAGACTCAGATTATAATCCCAAACGGGACCCATGATCAACTTACCACCTCGCTCTTTATGCATGAACGTACTTAGGCGATACCCGTCAATCTCTTTTAGTAACTCCGTATGTAAAAAATAATCGATGAATGAATCGACATCGATGAACTTCTCATATCCGTTTTGAGGATCATCAAAATCCGGACCATAGAGTGTATCTTCAAAATCACTCATGTAATTGCGAATCCATGACTGTTGTTCACTGCTGATTTCCTCTTCATTTGGCTGTTCATGCGCCAAAAGAGTGCCTTTACGTGTTCTGATTCCGGATTCACCGGGATTTAACCGATCTTTTTTGATGATATATCCGCCCGAAATCTCAGGCTCACTATTCTCATGCGGTTCAATTTGTGTGATATCAACACGATTGTTATCCCATTTTATCCGTTCTACTAAAACATACACACCGTGATAGTGTGCATCGGTAACAGGACCGTTTCCTGTATGTCGATAGAGCTCTACAAATTTTGTTCGGGGGGCATACCAACCTTGATCTTCAGAGAGTTGATATGCGACCACATTTCGCATCAATGTATAGTCTGTATATGGAGCGTAGAGAATCCAATTATGCTCTTCAGGCAGCCCAAGTAAAGCTTCTGATCGATTTCCATCCACTTCATCCTTCAGAAGAAAACCGAACATATTTTTGGGAAAACCTAGTGAACTGGAGCCTCTTTTATTGATCTCCATACGACTTTGTATGAAATTTTCATTTGTTAATCTTATTCGATCCTCATTATCGGCTTCAATAAATGTAATGGATCCGGGAGTTCGATCACCGGGACTTAGTTGAGAGTCGTAGTCATTGATGATTACCAAAGGCAGGTTTGAACTGAAATTCAGAACATCATCGGAGAGTAGATTGAAGATCTGAGTCTTGGTTTCGCTTGCAATCGCACCCTCTTTAAAAGCACGTGCCCGAATAGGGTAACTACCCGATATGGTGATTGGGTCTGTGTAGAGAATACCATTATCCGGTGAGGGTTCGGAACCGTTTCTTGTATAGTAGATATCAGCCCCCTCTTCAGACAAGAGTGTGAGTTCAAACGGATCACTATATTGACGACCTTCGTGAGAAAAAACGGGGGGTGATAAGTTTTGACTGAAACCCGGTTCACTGTTTGGGGCTCCGGGAGTCGGGTTTTCAAAAAAGAAAAACGGACTGTCTCCATCCGGAAAGCGCCCGTAGGAAATTCCACTTGGAATCTCTATCGGAGGAATTTCGTCCCATCGAGTTTCATTGGGATCGGTAAGAATGATCTGTTCACCTTCACGATTGATACTAAAGTTGGTGTGTAACTCTCCTGTAATGTCATTTCTGTCTTTACCTGATGCCCGGATTAAAAGATATTCGCCCACTGAAAGAGTGACAGATGGAAATTCCCATTTAAAGATGTTGTTTTCGGTATCTGAAAGGCCAAAACCGGATAAATCCACGCTGTTCTCACCGATGTTATACAGTTCAATCCAATCGCTTGCATCACCGTCTCCATCTAGGATGGTATCTGAATTAGAAGCCTGAACCTCATTAATCACGACTTGTGCTCTAATGGGTGAGACAAAAATCAATGATAAAAAGAGAAAAAATAACGACAGAACGACTTTGGACATGAATCTAAATATTGAATTTTCGTACCTGTAAAGTAAAA
>JAGXIS010000090.1 GCA_024635465.1 Bacteroidota bacterium
ACGAGATTCATGAGCGTCTCGTGGGCTCGGAGATGTGTATAAGAGACAGGCCTGCCTCAGGCGATGTACCTCATCCATAGTGCCGTACAGAAAGGAATCAAAATTCGTGGGGTCGGACTCCACACCATCGAAATGCAACAGACCGAACAACTCGAGATCTTCTTCCGGGAAGAGGATCGTGTCCGCCATCTCTACCGGGCCGCCGACTGCCTCAATAACTGCTACGGAGCCGATACCGTCGCTAAAGCCGCCATCCACGAGAGTGTGAAGGGGAATACGCATTTTGTGAATAGGAGCTGAAGAAAGTGAGATGTGAGACGGGTTTCAGCTATCAGCTATCAGCTATCAGCAAAACTGGGAAATTCGCAAAAACACAAAACCCAACTCTATGATATTTCGTCGTAGTTAAAACTTCTGCCTTCCCGAGGGATCGGGATTTCCGCTTCGCTCCAATCTGCCTGTTCATCGAAGCCTCGGCGGAGTTAAGCCTTCTCACTTTTCACTTCTTCCTTTTCACTTTTCGGATCCGCCTTTGTTATTGGAAAAGAGAGGGTAAACGTAGTACCCTTACCAGGTCCGTCACTAGAAATTTTTATTCTACCACCCATCTCCTTCACATAATTAGCTGAGCTGTGAAGTCCGAAACCGTGCCCGGTTTTTTTTGTGCTAAATCCATGAGTAAAAATCTTATTGAGGTGATCAGAATGAACCCCTGTTCCATTATCTGAAATAGACAGATAGACCTTCTCATCATCCTGCCAACTTTTAATCATAAGATCTTTTTGGTTCAGATCATTCTCGGACATCGCCTCTTTCGCATTTTTAAAGATGTTCACCAGGGCATGAATCAGTTTTATACGATTTACAGTGACTGTATCGGTTGCCTGATACTCAGTCGTGATATTTAACCCATGACGTTCAATGGAACCGGATTGCAATGCCAGTGCATGTTCAGCGATTTCGGACAACATCACTTTTTCATTGGTGAATCCGATACCTGCATAGTCCTGTTGAGCAGCAATTACATCATTCACCAGTTTGATTTTTTCAATCAAGCGCTTTGTTTGGTCAAGAATTTGAGTGCGTTCATCTGTAAGTGGTTTCTCCAATTTCAGATAGTACTCCATTAGACCAGTACCCCTGGGGTCATTCGTCATAAACTCACTGATTTCATCAATATGTTCTTTCAGGAGAGAATTGGCTTTTACAAAACCTTCCACTTTCGATTGGTTTGCGGTCTCTTCGATTAAAGCAGCGGAAGTGTTTATACTCGTCAGAATGTTGCCAACATTATGCAATACACCTGAGGCGATATCCGCCATTCCTGCTTTATGTGCTTGCTCCACGAGCTGATCTTTTGTCTCTTCCAATTCTTTGAGGGTAGACTTAAGCGCACGGTTTTTCACTTTCAATTCCGCTGTCCTCTCTTCAACTTGCTTACTCAGATGGATATTCCTCTCTCGAATAGTCCTTACACGATAACGATATACAGTCACTACACTACCGGTCAAAAATAAAATCAACAGCAGATTGAACCAACCGGTCTGCCAAAAGGGTGGAGTAATCGTCAATATTAGCGCTGTCCCCTCTTCGTTCCATACACCGTCATTATTGGATGCTTTCACCCGAAATACATACTCACCGGGATCCAGGTTGGTGTAGGTGGCATTGCGCTGATTGCCCACATAATTCCAATCACTTTCGAACCCCTCCATCATATAGGCATACTGATTATTTTCGGTGTGGGTATAATTCAGTGCAATAAACTCAAATGTGATTATATTTTGTTCATAGCTGAGCACTAACGACTCTGTCATCGATATATGTTTCTTCAGCGGTGAGTCCTCAGCTCCGATTTCAACAGGCCTATTGAGCAGTCTTAAATCCGTGAGGTAAACAGGTGGAATATGAGGATTATCCAGAACTCTGTCCGGATGAAACAGATTAAAACCATTCATACCGCCAAAAATCAGTTCACCACTTTTTAATTTTTTTGCCGCATATCTGGAGAATTCATTCCCCTGCAGCCCATCCCTGCTAAAGTAATTCTTAAAAACTTCCTGAACAGGATCATATCTGGCAAGGCCGTTATTCGTTCCGATCCACAGTTCACCATTATTATCTTCTACGATCGATCTCACATCATTGGACGGCAATCCATCACTTCTGCCATAGGTAACAAAACCACCATTCTCAGGTGTATATTTTGAAAGGCCGGCGGTAGTTCCAATCCAGATGGCCCCTGTATGATCCTCAGCGATATGATTGATACTGTTACTTCGGATCGATGTTACTATATCCGGATCAAATGAATAATGAATTGCACTTTCTGCTGATCTGTCTCCAGCCGGTATCTTAACCAATCCCTCAAGCGTTGCTATCCAAATGTTATGAGCACTGTCTTCAAACTGATAGGTCACAAAATTGAGTGCATTGTTCCCATCCGGCAAACTAATGGCCATTAAGGCACCACTGTCCAGATCATACTTAAATAGATTCTCTTCAAATGATCCAATCCATAAATAGTTATTCAAACCGTCAAAATGAGAAGTAAACACACTTTGTATTACATGGTCGTAGTTACCGCTCCAATCACGAAAATTAATGAAGATACCTTCTGAAGGATCCGGCATAATATCCAAACCGCCGTGATAAGTTCCAACCCATAAACGCCCATCGTTATCCTGATTCAGATGGATAGCCGCATCTGAACTTATAGATTGACTGTTATCAGGTTCATGTACATATGTTGTAAAAGTGTTTATCTGTCGGTCAAACAGTGTAATTCCACCGCCATCTGTAGCCAGCCAGATATTTCCATTGGTATCCTCCAGAACATCGCGGATGACGTTACTCCGGATACCGTCTCTTGCAAGTTCAACATTAAAACCGGAAAACTTTTGACTATAAGAATCGGACACATTGATCCCTGTCTGCCCTGTACCAATCCAAATTCGACCATCCCTGTCCTGTAAAACCGACCATATCGAATTGTCTGTAATACTTTCAGGATCTGCAGGGTCATTATAATATCGGTAAAAATTATTCTCCTCCCTGTTATACAGATGTAGGCCACCATTTTCATTACCAACCCATATACGACCGTCATTATCTTCATAGAGTTTAAAAATAAAGTTATTACCAAGACTGTTTAAGTTTCCAGGCTGATGCCGGTAAATTTCTATCTCATCTGTTCCATTCACAGTGTCGATCTTGATTAAACCATACCCCAGTGAACCTGCCCAAACATTACCGTATCGATCCAGAATGATGTTTGTAAAGTTGTTGGTTGGAATTGACCCTGGATCTGTCGGATCATGCAGAAAATGTTTCAATATCGCATCCCTTTCGGGATCATAATGAATGATTCCACCTGAATTTGTAGCCAGCCACATGGTATTCTGATCACCGTTTGCTATTGAGTTAACTCCATACTCTGCAAAATCTCCTTTAAGAATAAAACCATTCCATTCGGAATCTAACTTGTAAAGTAATTCCCCTGCACCGGAGACCCAAATGGACCCATCCTGTAATTCAATAATTTCATCTACGGAACCGGATGTTTCAGTAAATTGAGTGACATTTCTGTCAAAACTGATGTTTGTGAAATTGTCTTTGTCTCGATTATAAAGATTGAGCCCACCGGTTGTACCAATCCACAGGTTTCCTTGACTATCTTCAAAAATATCTGAAATGTAATTACTCAAAATGCTGTTTTGCCCATCCAATTCGGAATAGATTTCGAAATTGATACCATCATAACGGTGTAATCCGCTGTGAGTTCCAACCCAGATATATCCCAGATAATCCTGGAAAATCACAGAAACCCTGTTACTCATCAGCCCTTCATGAATTCTTTCAAACCTGAAATCAGGCCGATCTGATAAAGATTGTGCATCACTTAGTGCTACAAACAACGGATTCAACAGCATCAGGCAGAAAAAAATGAGTATTGAAAATACTTTCTTTTTATTTTTACTCATATTAAAGCTCACTAATTCCATATAACGATAGCTCATTTTATCAATTTCCTTATATATTTTTACTTTTCCTGTATGTCGCCAATATTATTGACCACCAATATCTTTTTTTGTGACTTTCCGGATCATTTGTAACAACAACTCCCTGTTGATGGGCTTGGGAATAAACTCATCCATTCCTGCTTCCTGTGCCCGGCCTCTTTCTTGAGGTGAAGCGTGTGCTGTCATTGCCATGATCGGGGTTCGACCTTTTAAAAGGCCTTCAGCTTCCATGCTTCTGATCTTTTTTGTAGCAGTATAACCATCCATATCCGGCATCCGGATATCCATCAGTACGAGTTCAAAGTCCTTATCCTTTACTGCCTCAACGGCTTCCAAACCATTATTGGCAATTACATAACTACAACCATCTTTTTCTAATATTTTTATCACCAGTTTCTGATTGGTTATATCATCTTCAACCAGTAATATGGTTAGATCAATTTTCTCCTCATCTGCCTTACTTTGAGAGATTACTATATCTTCAGATTCTTCCGAATGTTTTAACTCATCATCTATCAACGGAATTGTCAACCAAAATGTAGACCCGTTGCCCGGTTCACTTTCTACACCAACTTCACCATTCATCAATTCGGCAAGTTGACTGCATATGGCCAGACCCAAACCTGTTCCGCCATACTTTCTTGTCGTAGATGTATCGGCTTGAATAAATGATTTAAAGATCTCTTCCTGCTTCTCTTTTTTAATTCCTACACCGGTATCAGCCACTGAAAATCTAATTGAACATTCATTTTCTGAATTTTCCAGTAATTCTACATGAAATGTAACCCCGCCGGTATCTGTAAATTTTACTGCATTACTGCCGTAATTCAATAAAATCTGCCTGATTCTTACCGGATCACCGGTCAGTTTATCAGGAACATTTGATTCAATTTTACAACTTATTTCCAGGTCTTTACCATATGATGCAAATTTGATTACATCAAGCACATCTTCAATGACCTCTTTAATCTGAAATGGAACATTTTCAATTTCCAGTTTACCGGCTTCCATTTTTGAATAGTCAAGAATATCACTGATCAAAAGAAGTAGCATATCTGCACTGTTTTGCACCATCTCAGATAATTCACGCTGTTCATCTGTTAAATCGGTATCCATCAACAACTCATTCATTCCGATGATACCATTCATTGGTGTGCGAATTTCATGACTCATATTGGCTAAAAAAACACTTTTAACCTCAGTCGCCATTTCGGCTTTCTCTTTCATCAACTTAAATTCCCTTACCAGTTGTCTGAGATCTTTAGTTCTCTCTTCAACTTCATGTTCAAGTTTGTCTGTGTAAGCGATGGATTCTTGCCTTAATTCCCATTTCGTAGTCAATGAAAGAGCCATTTGCTTTAGAGCAGTTGCATCAAATGGCTTTTTCATGAAAAGAAGCTTGTCCGTAATTCCCAGATTTTTGATAATTTGATCCCAAGTGTAATCACTGTAGGCTGTACAAATGACCATTTCGATATATGGAAAATCGTCCCAAATAGCTTTAATCGCCTCAACACCATCCATTCCGGGTGGCATTCTTACATCCATGAATATCAGCGAATATGGATCCCCCTCATCTTCGGCAAGATGAACCATTTTTACAGACTCTTCTCCCTGATAGGCATGATCAATTCGATAGGATACATCATCCGACACTGCTGGATTGATTTCTGAATCACTCTCATTACCAAACAACATCTCTTCCAAATTAGACAAATCAGAATCCCTTTTTTGTTGTCTACTTGTCAGAATTTCCTCTATATCTTCATGAATTGATTCATTATCATCAACAATTAGAATCCTGTAAAATTTATCCATAACGATTCAATGGTTATGTTAAAGAACTGATACTCTTCTTTTCAACAGTACGTTTGGTAAACAGTAAAACTAAAACATATCTAATCAATACGTCTTTATCGTCCGTTTTCAACAGTATAATAACAGCAACGTATGCATTAAAATTGCAAGTACACCATAGAATAAAACAAGTTTTCACTCAAACCGTTGATATCATGACAGAAATTATCGTTACTTAATAAATTAATTATTAGTAGTTATACACTAAACGCTTGATCTGGCTCCATCGCCAACACCGTCTCCGTCATCAGCTCAATCAACGCTTTCAGATCATGAAGTGATGCCGTCTCTACCGGTGAGTGCATATAGCGAAGCGGCAAGGATATCAGAGCACTCGGAATACCCGTCCGCTGGAAAAAGATACTGTCCGTATCCGTACCCGTCCGGACACTCGTCGCCTCATGTTGCACACTGATTTTTTTCTTCTCCGCTACCTTTTCAATAAGCGAAACCAGCGCCGGATGATTCGCACCCCCATGCTGAATACTGGGGCCACCCCCCAATTTCACCGTTCCATGCTCCTTATTGTTGATACCGGGTGTATCAGTCGCATGCGTTACATCCGTCACGATGGCCGAATCGGGCATGTGACGATAACTCATCATACGCGCTCCAAATCCACCTACCTCTTCCTGTACCGCATTAAGAGCCAACACATTTACTTTCAGATCCTTCTTCCTTTTTTTCAGATTACGCATCGCCTCCGCAATCACAAAACCACCTATCCGGTTGTCTAGTGCCCTCCCGGTGATGATCTCATCATTTAAAAACTCAATCTCATCCGTATACGTAACCGGATCCCCAATCTGAACCATCTCCAATGCTTCCTCTTTCGACGAAACACCGATATCCACAAAAATGTCTTTCCACGCAGGCTGTTTCCCCCCACCGTTTTTATTCTCCTGAAGATGAATTGCAGTATTGCCCACAACCCCGGTCACCCGCCCTCTTTTGTTATAAATATAGACTTTTTTCCCCCTGGCAATGGTAGAATCACTACCACCCAACTTATTCAGCGTCACAAAACCGTCATCGGAAATATGCTGTACCACCATCCCGATCTCATCAGCATGCGCTTCAAGCATCACCGTCGCTACATCATTATTGGTCTGGATCCTGGCTAACGCTGACCCATAAGAATCCGACTCTACCTTGTCCGAAAATCCGGAAAGATACTCTTTCCACACCTTCTGTCCGGCACTTTCATATCCTGTCGGACTCGGCGTGATGATTAACGTCTCTAAAAATGATTGAGCTTTTTTGTCTAACATATGCTGTATTTGCGTGTTTAATTCGGTTTGATCTTATATACTATCGTAAATAACGTATTGTACCGGTAAATCAACCACCAAAGTACTCTAGTGGGTTTCAAATATAAGCAAGATAGAGGTCGAAATAGACCTAAATCAGAAATAAATCCATTTTTTCCTCTCTGATTCTGTTTACCTTTACGGTACGCTGAAATAGCAGATATCATAAAGAGATGATGTAATCAACAAATGAAGAGATATTAAAAAACCGAATTAAATAAGTGAAAGATCAAATACTACGACCGGATTATCACCCGGATTCTTTTTATCACTGGACCGAAATAAAGGTTCGGTTTAGAGACCTGGATCCACTCAACCACGTAAACAATGCGGTTTTCAACTCCTATTTTGAGGAGGCCCGAATAAATCTCGTAAATAATGTGGCTGAGTTTAGCGACTCGATGTCTCAAGGAAAGAGTTTTGTCCTTGTTCATATGGAACTCGACTATCTGAAACCGATTCTATATGGAGAAACCATCTTAATCGGAAGTGCACTCGATGAATTGGGCAACAGCAGTATCAAAGGGTTTCAGGCAATCTATGAGAAAGATAGCAAAGAACTGAAAGCCTTCTGTAAAACAACCGGTGTCTGGTTTGATTTAAAAACACAACGCCCAACCCGTATTCCAAAGATTGATAACCCGGAAAGGTATCTATTTAAAAAGAGCTGAAAATGGATAAGAGCAATCAGTACAAAATTTTCAATGATCCGGTACACGGTTTCATCACCATTCCAAAAGGGATCATCCTTCAGCTGATCGATCATCACTATGTACAAAGGTTACGGCGTATTCGTCAGTTGGGACTAGGATACCTGGTTTTTCCCGCTGCCGAACACTCCCGCTTCTCCCATGCCATGGGAGCCATGGAGCTGGGACAACGAGTACTGAAAAATCTAAAAGAGAAGGATACGACTATCAGTAAATCAGAACTGGAAGGTACTCTGATTGCAATTCTGCTTCACGATGTGGGTCATGGACCCCTTTCCCATACGCTCGAACACACACTCATCAAGGATTTCAATCATGAGATGATGAGTCTTAAAATCATGAAATCGCTCAATAAAGAGTTTGATGGAGCTTTGGATACGGCAATTGATATCTTCACCGATCAATATTCTAAAAAGTTTCTGCATCAGCTCGTCTCTTCTCAGCTTGATATGGACAGGCTCGACTACCTTAAACGGGACAGCTTTTTTACCGGTGTATCTGAAGGA
>JAGXIS010000091.1 GCA_024635465.1 Bacteroidota bacterium
ATGCCGGACAAATGTTGAAACCTCCTCATCCTGTGGCATGGCTTGCATACACATTGGCAATGACCATCAACCCAAATAATCATGCCCTTGATGGCGGACCCCCAACCTCCGCATTGGAAAAAGAGTGCATCAAAAAGCTGGCAGCTATGATCGGCTACAGGGATCCTTGTCTTGGGCACCTGACATCTACCGGAACCATCGCCAATCTGGAAGCACTTTATGTCGCAAGGGAAAGTCACCCGGGAAAATCAATTGCAGCTACATCAAATGCCCATTACACACATCGTAGAATGTGTAAGGTATTAAACGCTGATTTTCTTGAGATTCCTGTTGATGTCGATGGAAAACCCGATCTAAACTTCATCAAAAAGCACTCCGAAGAAATTGGAACATTAGTCGTAACCATGGGCACAACAGGCCTTGGAATCGTAGAACCTCTCCATGAAATAAAAAAACTAGCTAATGAATTTAATTTCCGAATTCATGCTGATGCAGCTTATGGCGGGTTTTTCAAACTGATCGGTTCCGAACTCTCTTCGAAGTTGGATTGGGGAATTTTAGGGAGTTGCGACAGTGTCGTCATTGATCCGCATAAACATGGGTTACAACCTTACGGATGTGGCAGTGTCATCTATAAAGACCCCGCAGTGGGTGCTTTTTTTAAACACGATTCTCCCTATACCTATTTCACATCAGATGAGCTCCACCTAGGAGAAATAAGTCTTGAATGTTCTCGTGCAGGTGCATCTGCAGCCGCTCTTTGGGCAACATTGGAGCTACTGCCGTTATCCTCAACCGGACTGGGCAGTATACTTCTTAGCTGTAAAACCGCTGCTGAAAATTTCGCCGAATTGATATCTATGCAGCCTGATTGGTCCATATATCAACCTCCTCAACTCGATATTGTCGGGTACTTTAAGTTGCCTGCCAAAAAAAATATCAGTGAACTCAATCGAATTAGCAAAGAGATATTTCAAAAAGGGATGTCTGATAAAAAAGAAGGGTTCCACCTCAGTCTTTTTTCAATCCCGGCAGATCAATTCGTAATGAAATTTCCAGAGTTCAACCCGGATCGTCCACACGCAACAATTCTGAGAAGTGTATTTCTGAAAGCCGAACATGAAGATTTTGTGCCGCAACTCGCCGATCGGATATTTAACGCTTAAGCTGATAGCTGATAGCTGAATTTAAATATTGATATCGAAAGCAGCTTCGTCTGCCCTATATCGAAAGGGATCCAGTTGATTCGCCATCGCATAAAAAGACTTTGCCTCCCCCTCTTCATTATTCTCCTTGTAAACTTCAGCAGCCAGGAAAAAAAGCTCAGGGCTCGACGGATGACGCTCCAAGAGTTGATTTAACAACGGAATCGCTTTATCAAAATCTTTATCTGTCACCATCATTTTTAGCTTAAAAAGCTCAAAGAGAGGATTGGAATCATCAGCCATCTGAATGTAATGGCGACATCTTGAGAAGATATTTTTATTGTAATAATAGAGAATAAACAGAGTCAAGAGCTCATTGTCAGGTTTCACCTGCAAGAGTCTGTCTTCCATTGTTCTGAGCAGTTCTCTCTCATCCGCAATCAGAAGTGTCAAAACGATCGTATAAAGTTCCTCTTCCGTCCATTTATTGCGCAGAATTTCTGTTCGTACTTCATTGGTGAGGTATTTTTTAATCGTATTTACCCACTCCTCATCCGGTTCCATTGGATTATAAGGGGCTCCCAATTTTTGAAATCGCATCGCATGGTTTCCTTCGGTCGATAACTTTCGCTCTTTTCCGGGGCTCCATTTTTTGAGAAATCGAGCTCTATTCTTCCATTTTGCTTCCGGATTCAGATGAAATGCCAAACTTTTGATAGAACTTCCCTGCTGATGATTAACTTGGGTATTCGCACAAACGGCTAATGTACCCCCCTGTTCCTGTACCTGATTGCAGAAATCATTCATTTCAAAATAGCATGTCTGATAACCTTCATCCATTCGAACAAGAAGAGTATTACGAATCATAAAACAGCAACTATCCACGCTTTCGGTTGTAAATATTTTCTCCTCCTTCACCGGCTCCAATTGCTGTGCTTTGTGTTCAGTTTTATCAACTAATGGAGCGGTAATTGCAAATTCTTCTGACTTTTTAAACGTTTTAATCAACTGCGCCGGACAATCCCTATCAACCAAGACATCATTGTGCATTACCATCACATATTTACCCTTAGCCAAACCGATCCCCTGGTTTACAGAAGCGGCAAATCCTTTGTTTATTTGATTAACAATTACTTTAATATTTAAGAACGATTTTTTAGTCAGTTGCTCCAGATAATCAAAAGTATCATCAATACTGGCATTATCAACGATGATCAGTTCAGTGGTGCTAGATTCTACAGCTTCGTCCAATTTTAAAAGAGTCTGTTCCAAGAGTACTTTACCATGACCCGTTGTAGGTATGACAACGGATAACTCAATTTCTCCACTCGGTTTCACCTCTTCATTCACCTCTTCATTCACCTCAGGTGACATTGCCACTTCATCCTTCTCATTCGTTACTTCAGTCTCCTTAGCTACTTCTGCCTCTTTCGCTTTTTCAGTCTCCTTCGCTTCCTCTGCCTCTTTCGCTTTTTCAGCTTTTTGCTCTTTGAATATGTTATGCTTTAACTCAGCTGCTTCAACATGCCTTCTCAGTTTTTCCAGAGAAGTTATTTTAATTCTTAGCGCTTCCTGATTGGAGGGATTACGTTTTAAAAATTGGTTGATCAGTTCAAGTGACTTGTTGGCATCCCCTTTTTGCAAATAGTGACGCGACTCTACCAAATTCTGATTGTCGCTTTCTATTTTTTTTGTGGCAAAATCAGCATCTCCAAGTTTCTCGACCAACTCTTGCCTCTGCATCTGATTTACATTCATTCGTAAACCACTGTACAAAAACTCTTTTTGATCATTTGGCCCTGCAAATATTGATTGGTCTTCCGATATGACAAAAAATGGATCCGTTTTAATCCATCTGTTTTCATTTTTTAATCTGAATGCAAGTTCAGCACCATGTAACTGATCCATAAATGGATTAAAAAACAGTTGATTCGGGGTGACTATATTTTTATTCCAAACCAAACAACTGTCATCCGGAAGATCTCCTTCTCCCGATGCATCTACCCATTTCAAACCATCATCAGGCAAGTTGTAGTCCAGTACCCAAAATGCAGCGGGTTCAGATACAAATCGATTCACAGCTTCCGCGAGAAGACCTTCATTGAGTTTGTCTGCCCGAAGTGGCGCCCAAATTATAGATCCTTCAGCTTGAAGAATCGCCTCATTTAAGGATATACCACGACCTCGAGACCGGCTGTGTTCAAAAAGATAAACCCGGTCATTATCACTTTTACTGATCTCTCTTTCAATAAATTTGGAAGTAACCACATCTGAAGCATCATTGATGATGATGACCTCATAATTGCCACTTTTGAACTGCAGAACATCACTCAAAAGCTCATTAAAATGTTGCTCTTTGGCATGAGTTGTTAAAATAATCGAGAGTCGGACTGTGTCTTTCATGAATAGTTTTAAAAGGACTCAAAAAATGGTTTTGTCATTCAATTTGATCTATTTGGCAAATATCTGGGTTTCGTCTTTAAATGCCTTAAACTCAAGTGCATTTCCGCTCGGATCCAGAAAAAACATGGTCGCCTGTTCACCGGGGTTTCCCTCAAATCGAATATAGGGTTCGATTACAAATTCCTGACCGGCATCCTTCAACCGCTTCGCAAGTTTATCAAATTCACCCCATTCCAGGATTACCCCGAAATGTTTAGCCGGTACGGCATGTCCGTCAACTTCATTGGACGCCGATCTGCCTGCATCTTCCGGACTTAAATGTGCAACTACCTGATGTCCCCAAAAATCAAAATCGATCCATTTATCCGAACTCCTTCCGGTCTTACAACCTAAAAGATCTCTATAAAACTTCATCGTTTCATCAAGTTCTTTTACAGGAAATGCAAGGTGAAACCGCGGAATACTCATAATTTTTTTATTATTTAAAATTGAAATTTAAAAAGAGTGCCGGCTCATTTCAACAGAATTCAATATCACTTTATATTGTGATTAATGAATCAGGAGATCTCAGATCTCTTGGGATAAATCGTTTAAAAAACTGTCGATTCGATCTGCATTTACGCCAATATCGCTCCCCCCAATTCTGGATTTGGATCTCATATCCACGCGTGTTCCCCCATCAACGGCAGTAAAACGGAGGACTACATCATCTTTAAATCCAAACCAGGGTAATTCTTCGGTAGCTTCAATTCGACCTTCATTGCGGTTGATTGCAACCAGACTCCATTTTTTTTCATATATAATCAAAACTGCCCGATCCATTACATCCTGTAAATCCTCTTCTAAAATAAGTGGTTGAATTTCAGGGTATGACTCTTCTTGAGAAATTCTGACATCCCCACCTTCATACTCCGGAGGGTTTGGAGCATCCTCTCTCAGGCGTAATATGGCTACAAATTCCGGTGGATTTACAAAATCAGTTGTAATGTCATGAATAGGTGGTACGGAACGAGCTTGGTACTGCCAGTAGAGAGCTGTCAAAGAGACAAGAACAGTGACCAAAAATGCAAAAACAACCATTGCAATGGCTTTGGTTTCAGACTTTCTCAGAAACCATAACGCAATCAAATTCAATATTGTGATGCCGAAAGCTGCATAGGCACTATATCTTAATACCGTAAACGCAAAACCAAGCGACCAAATATCCCACTGATATCCGTAACCACTGATCAGAAAAGTGAAACAAACAGCAATTGAAACATAAAAAAGTATTCGGGATGTGACCATATCAATATTTTAAATCCAGGTTATCCAAATGTAATAAATCATACGCACATTTTTTACTTTATCATTATCCTGATTTAATTAGCCATCGTTAAGAATTCCCCGTATTTTTAAATCAGAATTTTATTGATAAAAATAACCCTACTATTTACATGAAAGGCAATATCCGCGTTCGATTTGCACCATCTCCTACCGGTTTTCTACATATCGGC
The DNA here is from genome assembly GCA_024635465.1 of Bacteroidota bacterium. GTDB lineage: Bacteria > Bacteroidota > Rhodothermia > Balneolales > Balneolaceae > Rhodohalobacter. The sequence goes on from JAGXIS010000091.1 coordinate 5,045, forward strand.
GGACTCAGAACAGCACTATACAACTATCTTTTTGCAAAACACCATAACGGTAAATTTATTCTTCGGATTGAGGATACGGATCAGAACAGATATGTTGAAGAAGCAGAACAGGATATTTTAGATTCGTTGGAATGGGCAGGCATTGAAATTGATGAAGGACCTCACAAAAAAGGTGACTATGGTCCTTACAGACAGAGCGAACGAAAGGAAATTTATCACATGTACGCTGATGAACTGATTAAATCAGGTGCTGCTTATTACGCTTTTGACACAACGGAAGAGTTGGATCAGATGAGGGAAAGGCTTGTGAAATCCGGCAATCCATCTCCAAAATATGATTCCATCACTCGCCAATCTATGATAAATAGCTTAACCCTTCCATCTGAAGAGGTCGAAAGAAGGCTCGAAGCCGGTGATGAGTATGTCGTGCGTTTGAAAGTGCCCCGCAGGGAAACGATTCGTTTTGACGATATCATCAGGGGTCACGTTTCATTTGAGTCAAAAGGATTGGACGATCAGGTTTTACTCAAATCAGATGGCATGCCTACTTACCACCTCGCTAATGTCGTGGACGATCACAGTATGGAGATTTCTCATGTAATCAGGGGTGAAGAGTGGCTCAGCAGTACTCCAAAGCATGTGCTTCTATATGAAGCCTTTGGCTGGGAGATGCCACAAATGGCACATCTGCCACTGATAATGTCGCCCAGTGGTGGCAAACTTTCTAAACGGAAAGCTGAATCAGACGGGATATCTATCAATACGAAAGATTACATGAAAAATCACTATGAGCCGGAAGCTCTCATTAATTTTCTGGCATACCTGGGATGGAGTCCGGGAGATGATAGCGAAATTCACACCATGGAATCACTTTGCAATCTTTTTACTCTGGACAGAGTAAGCAAAGGGGGAGCTGTTTTTAATCATAAAAAACTCCTCTGGTATAATGAAAACTATTTAAGGGAAGAGAGTGATCAGGATATTGCAGCAAGAGTAAAAAAAATTACGGACGATCCTTCAATACTAGAGGCCGATGATCAGTTTCTTGAAAATGCTGTCCATTTACTTAAAGATAGAGTGAGTAAGATTGACGAACTGATCACCATGGGTAGTTTTTTCTTTCACGACCCAAAAGAGTATGATGAGAATGCTCTCAAGAAGTGGAAAGCAGATAGTTCTGAATTGGTCTCACTTTACAGAAAAAATATCGAATCCCTTTCAACAGAAGTATTCAAAGCAGATACATTAAAAACTCACCTGGAAGAAGTAATTAACCAACAAGAAGTCGGGTTTGGTAAATTAATGATGCCTCTTCGAATCGCCGTCACAGGATTGGGTTTTGGACCGGATCTTTTCACATCGATGGAACTTTTGGGTAAAGAAACTGTTCTAAGAAGAATTGATAGCGCCTTAAAAAAATTGGATTGATTTTTCGATCCGTTTTTAACATTTAGTGGTGCTTACTTGTCAACCTTAAACATTTAGGTATTAAAAATGTTGAATGGTTCGCTGTATCTCA
>JAGXIS010000092.1 GCA_024635465.1 Bacteroidota bacterium
CATGATACTTGATTGTATGGAAATCAAAACCACATGGCACCCTATAGGTTTATAAAGTCATCATGAACAGCAGCAAATTAGTTTTATTACTCTTTTTATTCATTGTCATTAATTCCTGTTCAACGACAAGAAGCGTAACAGATACACCGGATGATGATTTATATGGAATGGATGATGATGAAATCGAAGAGATTCTAAGGGATGAACTCAGTGAGGAAGAGTATCTGCTTTTTCAAAACAGAAGTTATCTTTCCGATCGTTTTTCGACATTGGAACACGATATGCCCGAAACCTATTTAAAAGAAGTTATTCAAGAAGAGAGAGTTATTAATGAATCAGAAGGATTTCGTATTCAGATATTATCGACAAGAAATGTAGCACAGGCAGATTCAGTAAGAGATAATTTCAGAAGATGGAGTTCTCAATTATCAGATGATGAGAGTGTACAAACTTATATCTTTTTCAGACAACCGTTTTATAGAGTCCGGGTTGGTGATTTTAGCGACCGTTCAAAAGCGATTGAGTTTTCACAATTGGTAAAGTCGTATTACCCGGAAGCCTGGGTTGTTCACGATCGTATTGAACCTGAAAATGTTTTATCTGACTCTACACTTAATAAAATCATCCGCCCGGAATAGAATACTGATTCTTTTTATGGTTTATAAGCTCCTTAAGAGAGTTTGAGAAGTAATAATAATAGTTTTCAGTTCTCAGTCGTCAGATTAAGCTAGCTGAAAGATGTCGGCTGATTTAAACATTAAATCGAAAGAGCATTACGTCTCCATCTTTGACCGTATACTCCTTTCCTTCCTGTCTCATTTTACCCGCTTCTTTTGCAGCTTTTTCACTTTTAAGTTCTTCGTAATCCTTAAAGGCAATCGTTTCAGCCCTGATAAATCCTCTTTCAAAATCAGTATGAATGACACCTGCCGCTTGAGGTGCTTTTGTACCCTCTTTAATTGTCCATGCCCGTACTTCTTTGGGTCCGGCTGTAAAGTAGGTGATCAATCCCAAATTTTCGTAGGCAGCCCGAATCAAACGATCTAAACCTGAACTGCTAACTCCTAACTCTTCGAGGAACATTTCTTTTTCTTCAGTTTGCAATTCTGCAATTTCCGCTTCTATTTTAGCACAAAAACTTACCAGGTTGTCACTATGGCGATCTGCAATTTCCTGAACAATTTCAACATATTTATTGCCATCATTGATTTCATCTTCACCGACATTGCATGCATAAAGAACCGGTTTGTCTGAAAGTAGAAAAAGGTCTTTGTATACTAATTTTTCGTCAGGATCAACACCCAGAGTACGTGCCGTTTGGCCATTTTCGAGATGTTCCAGTAATCTTTGAATGACTTCAACCTGAGCGGCAATTTTCTTATCACCTGTTTTAGCCTGTTTCCTTAAATTATCAATCTTCTTTTCAATACCCTCAAGGTCTTTTAGAATAAGTTCGTCTTCAATGATTCTTATATCTCTTTCCGGGTCCACGGATCCCTCTACATGAATAATATCATCATCATCAAAACAGCGGACAACATGAACAATCAGATCCACTTCACGAATGTGAGACAAAAAAGCATTTCCTTTACCTTTTCCTTCAGAAGCACCTTTAACTAGACCTGCAATGTCTACAAATTCGATTGTAGCAGGCATGATCTGTTTTGGGTCGACCAGTTTGGAAAGGATATCAAGCCTTTGGTCCGGTACTTGCACAATTCCGACATTGGGATCGATGGTGCAAAAGGGGAAGTTGGCAGATTCAGCTCCGGCATTACTCAAGGCATTAAAAAGTGTTGATTTTCCTACATTTGGCAGGCCAACTATTCCACATTTTAAACTCATTTATATCTCTGTTTACAAGGTTAAGTCAATATAATATCACACAATGTTCTTCATAAATGATGAAGGGTATTATGTGATTTTATCTAATGATTTTTGTTCAATAAATTTTTCTTCGGGTAAAAGTACTGCGGTCAATTTTCCATAACCGATTTCATTATAGACACACCCTGTATCTATTCCCAACATTTGCGGTTTACGAATCGGAAATGCCCTTGGAGTATGTCCGAATACCACTGTTTTTTCCCAGGAGGTATCAAGGGCATTCAGGTGCTCACGTCCCCATAAAAAATAGTCGTGTTTATCCGGTGACTCAATACTATCCTCAATGGTCATATTTGGTGGTGCTCCGGCATGAGAAAAAAAGTAATTCTCTGTATTTAAATAGAGTTCAGTTTTTCTAATAAAATTAAGATGTGCTTCCGGGATGTTTGATACTCTTAAATCAGTCCCATATGAGAATAAAGTTGATTCCCCCCCATTTATAAGCCAATGATCCATAGACCCGTGATCAATAGCATCAAGAAGCATCTGTTCGTGATTTCCTCTCAGGAATATGCAGTCTCTTTCTGACTGAATTTCGATTAAAAAATCAATCACACCCTTTGAATTGGGACCTCTGTCTATGTAGTCACCAACAAAAATAAATTTAGCATCAGTAAAAGAAGCGATTGATTTCCATAATGCTTCAATAGATTTTAAGCAGCCGTGAATGTCACCAATCGCAATATACTGAAGCTTCATTTTACACCTGTAGCTTCGATTAAGCCCCTCCCCTTTTTCTTAATCTTATCTTCACTGTTCAGTGTACTTAGAATGGCATCTAATATTCCGTTTACAAAATTGCCGCTTTTACGAGTAGAGTATTCTTTTGCTAATTCAATGGCTTCATTAATAGATACTTTTGTAGGTACGTCATCAAAAAATAGTAATTCTGAAATGGCCATTCTCAGAATAAGCTTATCAATTATGGCTAACCTACCTACATCCCAATTATTTATATGATCATCAATGAGTTGATCATGCTCAGATGCGTTGTCTACAGTAGTTAGTAACAGTTTCTCCGCAAACTTTACAGACTCTGTGTCATTGTTCAATGACACCTTTATAATCAATTTTGTAGCTTGTTGAGTACTGTTTTTTCCAACTTCTACAGCATAGATTGATTTAAGTGCGGCTTCTCGTGCTTCTCTTCTGTTATGCATAAAATTTTCTCGAATTTCAAAGAATATTAAAATACGAACCTTTAAACTTAGCTGAAAGAACTTTTCTATTGCGATTCACTTCCAACCATCACTATCTTAGGAATCTTGGGTTTATAGCTCAGTTGGTTAGAGCGCATCGTTGACATCGATGAGGTCGGCAGTTCGAATCTGCCTAAACCCACTTAAGAATATCTGACTGCCCAGAATTGGATAGTATATTTTCCTGTTTTATTCCATTCATATCACTTCTTTAACGGTAACCATGCATCAATAATTCTTGATGCTTTTATTCTGTCACATCTGATGCAGTGCATTATTAAATACTTACCCCAATTGTTTATGTAAAAAACGAACTCATGATGATAAAAATGAGAGATTTTTTTTTGCTGATGTCTGATTTTAAATTATTATTAGCTGAAACAAAAAAATCAATTAAACGGATCTTATGAAAAATTTTGTCAAAGTCAGGTTAAGTGGTATGATGTTCCTCCAATTCTTTATTTGGGGTGCCTGGTATACTGCAATTGCGGTTTATATGACTAATGAAGGGATGGGTGATTTAACTCATTGGCCATACACAGTTGTACCATTAGGTGCCATATTTGCCCCATTTTTTGTAGGATTAGTAGCCGACAGATATTTCTCTACTGAAAAAGTATTAGGCACATTGCATTTCCTGGGTGGGATCTTCATGTTTCTTACACCTATGTTTGTAGACAATCCGGTGATGTTTATTTTGATGCTATTCTTTTTCAATCTCTGTTATATGCCAACCATTAGTTTGGCCAACACCTGTGCATTTCATCATATAGATGATCAAGAAAAAGAGTTCCCTTTAATTCGAGTCTTCGGAACATTGGGATGGATTACATCAGGTCTTACTGTGAGTTTTGGACTTGTTTATTTTGTTTCCGATGGTTTGATTCCGGAGGCGACAGCACTTCCTCTTTATCTTACTTCAGCAGCTAGTTTTGCATTTGCAGCATTAACATTTACTCTTCCACATACTCCACCACCGGCTAAGGGTCAATCCGTGTCAATACGGAGTATTATTGGTATAGATGCTCTCAAAGAGTTAGGTAATAAATCATTTTATTCCTTTATAGCGGCTTCCCTCCTACTTTGTATTCCATTGGCAGCATACTACAATTTTACTCAGATCTATATGACTGATACAAATTTTCAGAATATAGCTGCGACTCAAACTATCGGGCAAGTATCAGAAGTACTTTTCATGGTCTTGATGCCACTATTTTTTGTCAGATTAGGTGTGAAATGGATGTTGGGAGTGGGAATGTTAGCTTGGTTTCTGCGTTATGCGCTATTTGCTTTAGGTGCGACGGAGCCCACGGTTTGGATGATATTAACCGGAATTGCACTTCATGGTATCTGTTATGATTTCTTTTTTGTTACCGGACAGATTTATGTGGATATGAAAGCAAGTGATAAAATTCGGGGTCAGGCTCAGGGTTTAATTGTTCTGATCACTTATGGAGTGGGTATGTTGATAGGAGCCCAAATTGCAGGACAAGTTTACAATTTGTTTCTTGGTGAACAAGCAAATTTATCGCCGGAACAGTGGGTTCAATTTTGGTGGGTGCCTGCAATATTTTCGGTAGCCGTATTCCTCTTCTTCATTTTGACATTTAATGACCGTGAAGTCGAAAAACAAGTTCTCGAGGAAGCGCCTAAAGTTCTGTAAGTTTTTAGACTTAATAAGGATGATCTGCTTTTTTTGGGGTTATCCCTTTAAGTTATATTTCAATTTTGAAATTCATACTCCTTTAAAACTATTTAGGTAATTTTTTTTGATTGGATCGCTAAAAATTAGATACTATGGAATATTTTCTCCTTGAGAATTTCTCACTTTTCATACTGATAATCATAGTTCTTGCTTTATGGGATCTTATTTGGAGATTTCTTGCGATGTGGAAAGCTGCAAAAAGAGATCAGAAAGGATGGTTTATATGTCTGGGTATATTCAGTACTGCAGGTATTTTACCTATTATCTATTTGTTGATCTATAAAGATAAACCAGAATACTAATTAATTTCTCTCAAGTTAATTACATATACTTTTTCAACGTAGTTATATGAAAATGTATTATTTCTACTACTTGAAAGATATTTTACAACAGATAAATCATTAAATAAATTATAACAAACATCTAATACAGTTATGAAAAAGATATTACTTTTATTCTCTTTACTACTACTTCCGGTAGTTGCATTTTCTCAAACATCAGTTCCGGGTTCCGATATACTAGGTAAATGGAACATCACATATACAATAGAAGGTGAAGAACTTGATAATTTAGGTCTCTTCCGACACGGCCTCTATGCAGATGAAGGATTCCCTGCATGGCTGGAAGTTAAACTTTCAGGATTTTCAACTCTAGTAGGTTATTATGTTGGTTATGAGGGTAGTGCTCGTCCGATCTCTGAAATAAAATTTGATCAGGATCGCAATGTGTATCACTTCACCATTCCGCCGCAATGGATGGATATAGAAGAGGATCTCTATTTTGAATTTAGCCTGGATAATGATGAATTAACCGGTTATTCAATATTGGATGGCAACACTTTACAATTTACAGGAAACAGGCAGCCATCACTTAAAAGAGAGACACCACCGGTTTGGGGG
>JAGXIS010000093.1 GCA_024635465.1 Bacteroidota bacterium
CCCCTACATAGATCAAACCGTACTCCATCCCTTTTACGAGGATATACGTCAGGATAAACGTCATACCGATTAATCCGATGTGAAAGGACAAAGATTCAATATTCTCAGGTGAAGTCGTAATCTTTTCATCACCATTACCGACAGGATTTTTTAAAATTCCTTTTTTTACGTCTTCGGGAATCTCACTTCCCCCATCTATAAAAACCGCCTTGCCTTTCCTGATACCATTTTGAACTAACGCAATTCCTATTGTGTAAGCAATCAGAAAACCGATGGCCGAGAATGTAAGTCCCACTACACCGCCAAATTCGAACCCAAACTGTTCCCAGTTTGAACCGATGGAGTATGCAATCCCCGGATTCATTCCAAACGCCAAAGGAGGCAGAAATCCAATCCCCACAAACAGTTCAGGCATAATTGTATAATAAAGCAGAAAAGCTATCAATAAGCCGGTTATTGCCTGAACCAAATATACTGACAAAAAGATCATCGCAAATTTCACGGAAGAAATTCCGATCTCTGATTTTGGTGCTCTAAGCCCCAATGCAATAAAGAGCAGTGCAAGTAAATGATAGACATAGGCTCCAAGCCTCTCTGTTGTTAAATCAATCCAGCCAAGTAAATTGGCACCTATCACAAGCCCTATCACACCGGCGATCAGGTTTGCCGGGATGAGATATTTTTGCAAAATCGGCACCTTACTTCTGAGCCACGTCCCTATAATTAATAGAACTCCCATCCATGCAAAATCGAGGAATAATTCCCCAGCCGAAATATTTAGTGACCACGATCCCATCAGAGCGATTTTATAGGTTTTTCTCCATTTTTAAGACGATCTATATAGTTCTGCCACTGCAACGCACTCTTCCCTTCAAGAGTAAATTGAAGCATTTTATCCGGAGTTGTTACTGAGATTTTATGATTCTGCTCCACCGAAATATACCGAATGTCATCCATGGGCAAATGTATCTTTTCTGACCCCATGTAAATTGAAAGCCTCTCATCCGTCAGTTCTACAATGGCTTTATCCAATTTTAAAAGCTGGTGCTCTTCATCAATCTTGAAGATCTGACTACCATTATGTTGTAGTACTATTCGCTCGGCTGAATCGAACCAAGTCATCGGCATCTCATTAATCGAGTCGTAAAAATCTAAAACGGAGTGTTCCCGGCCATCTCCATCTACCAATCGTGACGCTTCATTCATTTTGTAACGAAACCCTGCAACTCTGCTAAATACATGCACTCCATCCGGCGAAAAAACAGTTCCACTTGTTCCCGTTTCAGGACATCTATAGAGCAATCGCTGAATACCGGCTGCCGGTTTTTTACAAGAAACCGGATAGGCTTCCTTTGGCGGATCATATTCATCGAATCTGATCTGTTCTTTGCAAAAATTCGAAAAGGTTTCAAAATCTTCAAAATCGGATGTTTGAATGGGTTTCATGAACCGAACTTCCGTACTTGCCCTTCGAAAATGATCCGCCCACCTGGGCCAGCTTAAATGAGAACCATGAATCTGTACCGGATGAACAGGGATTTTCATCTTCCAAAATAATTTCAATGTGGTTTCAATCACCGGTTTCGGTCTTCCATCCCATCTGCGCCCACCCTCAGGAAAGATCACAATCATCCGCTTTTGATCTATCATCCGGATCACACTACGGATAATGCCCGGTTCAGGAACATACTTACTGGTGGGTACAATGCCGATACTATCCATAAAAATTCGAGGCAGTGTTTTATGGAATTGATCCCGTGTCATCACCCCGGCAGTTGGTTCCTGCGTAATACCAACATTGATCATAAATGGATCAAAATAATTGGAATGGTTTCCATAGATAAAACAGGGGCCGGTTAACGGCATGTTTTCCGGGTTGGTAATCCTTGGATTAAAGAGAAATTGAGTTGTTGGAATTATGGTTTTTCGCATAAAAGCGAATGCTTTATCCGAATACCCCCGACTGTTTTTCTGAAATCTAAACCCTTTTACCATATGCTGATCAAATAACTAATCCCAATCCATCCCATTTAATACCAGCCACAATGTAGTAAAATATTTTCAGTCTACTGATACGTGTAAACATAAAGCTTGTTCTCATCATCATTTGCCAGGTAGACCCTTCCAATTTGGGAATCCACAGCAATCCCATCAAACTTTCCTTTTCCCAACTCATACGATCGAAGTGGGTTTAGCTCAAAATCTGTGACAACAATTTTCCTCGACTCATCACTGACTATCCAAAATTCCCGATTTTCACTGACAAAAAATATTCCGGAAAGATCCTCCAGACGAAAAGGTGAACTGAATTGAATTGGCACCCTTCTCACTACTTCAAACTGATTGTTCAGTTCAATAAATTCGGTAGGTATCTTTTCATTTACAATATAAAAATGTTCCGTAATCGGATCGATAGCTACTCCTTCCAGTCCGTTATTTTCAGTTACAATCTCGACAGGCACTTCCACACTTTGTAAAACGTTTCCCTGACTATCCAGTTGAACTATTTGACGCAATCGCTCCTCAACAACCCATAGAGTTTCATCATTTGGATTCATAGTAATGCCTTCCATATCGTTACCAGCATATTTCAAAGATCCGATACTGTCCCCCTCAAAAGTTATTTGGTAAACAAGTCCACCGGATTGATCACTCACTGCCCATAGAAAATTACCGGGAATATCCAGGGTGAGTCCTGACGGATCTATGATATTGAGATCATGATCTGAGATCAGATTTAATGGTTCAATAGAATCATCTATATCAGCATCTGTCTTACAACCTATTATAAGCATTGTTATCAGTAATATGATTAAATGTCCCTTCATTGTTCAGAATGTTAGAAAAAGTTGAATATCAGACTCTTACTCCTTCCCATTAGTGTGAAAATTATTCAAAAGGTTTAGAACCTCATCTCCGGGTATCTCCTCTTTTTCGATCAGTCCCTCTGCAATATGATCAAGTACTTTTCGATGCTCTTTTATTGTTTGCAGTGCTAGTTCATAGGCCTCACGTGATATTTTCTGTATCTCCTGATCAATCTCTCGCGCCGTTGCATCACTATGCTCTTTCTGCTTCGACATCTCTCTCCCCAGAAAAACTTCATCTTGATTGGAGCCAAATGAAAGATGAGTAAACTTATCACTCATTCCCCAATCCATTACCATTTTGCGAGCCATCTTAGAAACCTGTTGTAGATCATTTTGAGCACCGCTGGTTGACGTATTGAAAATGAGTTGCTCCGCTGCACGTCCACCCATGATTACAGCGAGTCTTTCGACGAGATACTCTTTGTTATAAAGGTATTTCTCCTTTTTGGGCAATTGCTGTGTCACACCCATGGCTCTCCCCCTCGGTATAATGGTCACCTTATGAACCGGATCTGCATGTGGCAAAACGGCTGCTACCAAGGCATGACCCGCCTCATGATATGCCAGAATCTGCTTCTCTTCATCATCAATTTTCATCCCCTCTCTCTCAAGTCCCATGAGAACTTTATCGCGAGCTTTCTCCACATCTTTCATCTGAATTCGCTTCCGTTTCTCGCGTCCGGTATAGAGTGCAGCTTCATTCAGTAGATTCTCCAAATCTGCGCCACTGAATCCGGGCGTTGACCTCGCAATTGTATCCAGATCGATGTTTTTGTGTAACGGTTTATTTCGTGCATGAATCTTCAAAATATCCACTCTCGATTCCTGTGAAGGTAGATCGATCGTGATTTGTCTGTCAAATCTACCGGGTCTGAGTAGCGCTTTATCTAATATATCCGGCCTGTTTGTTGCTGCAATAACAATCACATTTTCACTCGGTTCAAACCCATCCAATTCTGACAATAGCTGATTCAACGTCTGCTCCCGCTCATCATGTCCGCCCCCCACACCTGCCCCGCGCGACCTGCCAATGGAGTCGATCTCATCGACAAAAATAATACTGGGTGATGCCTCTTTTGCTTTCTTGAACATTTCCCTTACCCGCTTGGCACCCACTCCCACAAACATCTCCATAAAATCGGAACCTGTAATCGTGAAAAAGGGAACCCCTGCTTCGCCGGCTGATGCACGCGCCAAAAGCGTTTTACCGGTTCCGGGCGGACCCACAAGAAGAATCCCTTTTGGGAGCTTGGCACCCAGTTCTTTAAACTGATCCGGGTTTTTCAGAAAGGCAATAACCTCCCGAAGTTCTGTTTTTGCCCCCTCTTGCCCGGCAACATCATCAAATTTCGTCTTATTTTTTTCAGGATCCGTGAGCTTCGCTTTGCTCTGGCCAATACTCATCATACTTTTACCCTGAGCCTGCATTCTCTGGAAAAAGATGTATCCGATGACGAGAATAATGATCAGTGGCATGCCAAAGACAATGAAATACCACCAATAACTTTCACTCTCCGCTTCAGCTGATACCTCCACTTCATATTGATCGAGAAGCTCAAACAATTGTTCATCACCAAAAGATGGGATATAGGTATGGAACTGATCGTATGTTGTGGTATCATTCTGAGTAGAAAGAAGCTGTTGAGACTCTTTTAGGTCACCCGTTATCTCACCCCCCTGAACATGAATTCTCTCCACATTTTCCTGTTGCAAAAGTGACCGGAATTGACTGTAGTCAATTTCTGCACCCTCATCGAGTACACCCATGTTCATAAAATACCAGATGCCTAAAAATCCAAACAGAAACAGATAGATATATCCAATTCTTTTTCCAAAGGTGGTGGGCTTTTTTTTATTTTTTCCGGGCATGTTTTTGGGTTTTTTCCCAGCCCCCGGTTTTTTCTCTTTTTTTTCTGTCATAACAGCTTCTAAACTTCCACGTTCATTATCAATTCGGATACAATATAAAGGTTAAATGGAATCCTATTTGAAATTAATCTGATGTTCCAATCAGTTTCACCTCACCACAGTCTTATCTAACAGTTTGTAGATTTATTTCGTTTTGTCTTACTAAATGTAACTCTCTCATCAATTCTTCATTTTTAAACTTTACATTCAAAGACTGGTAGACCATCCGGTTCTTAATAAACACATGCGACACTTTTATATTTCATTCATTCTTATTTGGACTCTCTCTTGTTCAGGAAACAATCAACAGAGGGAGTTTTCTGAATTCGAAACGGAGCACGGAATAGGTCCCATTACTAATGAAATAGATCTGGGATCTTTTGATCCTGCGTTAGCAAATCGGGGGCGACAAATCTATACTTCTCTATGTGTGATGTGTCATGGACAAAATGATACAGATATTGCACCCAGCCTCGAAGACGTTCTGAATAGAAGAAGTCCTGAATACGTCATGAATATGATTCTAAATCCAACCGGTATGATAAGATGGCACCCCACAAGATCGCATGAAAATAAATATCTTACTTCCATGCCCTACCAATCATTAACCACAGAGGAGGCTCGTGCTTTAGTTGAATATTTGAGAAGTGAAAGCCCCGATACTTCTTTCTGAAATTTTCACCTTACAAATATTAATATCATAAATAAACATTTTTCAATTCCCTTTTCGAACTTCAAGGGTTAAAAAATAGCATATTTTAAAAAGACGGGTAACAACTATGAAAATTACCACCAAGGATAATCTATCTATTCTGATTCTCAAAGATGATGAGATAAATGCAATTGAAATGCACTCATTTTTGAATCTGATTAATGTTGTCTCTTTACAGTTGGAATTACTTAATGATATTACTGAGCGAACCGATTTGTTAGATCCTATTCTAAAAAAAACGGATGATTTAATTGACGGAATTCGCAATAAGGAAAAGGAGATCTTTTTACCTCAATCGATTAGAGTTTTTCAAGACTCAGTATTAGCACTTTTTGATCAACTTGAATCAGAACTGTCTGATGAAAAGGTAATTGCTGAAATCCGTGAGACCAGACAGATATTTCTTGATGTTTTTATAGTTATGACAATCAGATCTAAAGAACTTCTTGATTCAATAACTAAACCAGATGAATGGAAAGTTTATACTATTGAACAATTCAGAAAAGATTTTAATGAATTTTTTCATGCCGTTGAAAAGAATAGCAAGGGGAGATACGGAATTGTTCAAAACATCGCCAAACAAGAATCTAATGACTACCTGGTTAATTTTGATGTTGATAGCGATCTTGATAATCAAATCACTATGCCACTACTCTTCAAAGATGTGATTCGGGATTTAATTGCGAATGCAAGAAAATACACCGCTCCTGGTGGACAAATTCATGTAGGCATCTATCAGAAAAAAAATCTATTGCGGTTCATAGTTGAAGATAACGGTATAGGTATTCCAGCAGATGAATTGAATCGTGTTTTTGACTACGGTTATCGTGCCAAAAATGTTCAGGATAAGCCCACAATGGGTGGCGGATTTGGTCTGACAAAAGCTCTGTACATCGTTAATAAATTAAACGGTGATATTTGGATCGATTCCGGGGTGGGTGTCGGTACAAAAATTAAAATTGAGATTCCAAAACCGTAAATGATTCGACCTTTGGTTTTATATGTTTAAACCTTTTGTTATCCTTTAATATTCTGTCGCACAAAGTATAGCCATAACCTAATACCGACCCTATGATTAAATTTATTGCCATTTTTTTTTCAATGATACTTTTGATGTCTATGAACGCCCATTCTCAAAATAGTGACACAGAATTGACTTTTGGTGTAAATCATATCGCAATTGCAGTTACCGATCTTGAGGAAAGTGAAAATTTTTACAGAGATATTATCGGTTTAAAGCAGATTCCGGAACCTTTTGGGTTGGGAATTCACGCCTGGTTTGAAATCGGTACAACTCAACTTCATGTGATCAAGGCAGCTGAAGAGAGAACTGAGAGAAATAAATATACTCATATCTGTTTTAGTGTTAACGATATGGATGCTTTCATTGAAAAAATTTCAGAACACAATGTTGCCTATTCCGATTGGAATCTAAATCCGGGCCAAGTCACGACAAGGGTAGATGGTGTAAAACAGATCTATTTTACCGATCCTGATGGCTATTGGATCGAAGTAAATGATGAAATGCTGGATTAAGAGAATTCACACATCAAATTACAGTGGAGCCAGTTCTGCTGAAAAATGCCTTAGAACCGATGGATCTGAAATAATTTTATATCCTTTCAGTTGTTCACTCTGCTCATACGTGTGGATTACAACTTCTGCCAGGTAGTCAACATGACTTTGTGTATAAACCCTTCTGGGAATGGCCAATCGAACCAATTCCATGTTGGAGGCTTTTTCGGAACCATCCGGCTGAAGGCCAAACATCACACTTCCAATCTCCACTCCTCGAATACCACCCACAAGATAGAGGGCATTGGTAAGACTCCATGCCGGATATTGGAGTGCAGGTATATGAGGAAGCATTTTTTTAGCATCAATATAGACTGCGTGTCCTCCGGTTGGCCGTACTATAGAAATGCCCGCTTCTATTAATTTATCTCCCAGATAAGCTGTAGATCGGATTCTATATCGAAGATACCCTTCATCCAGAGCTTCATAGAGTCCAACCGCTACGGCTTCCATATCATAACCGGCCATTCCGCCATAAGTTGGAAATCCTTCTGTCAGTATGGTTAAACTTCTGCATTTCTTCGCCAGGCTATCGTCATTCAGTGCCAGAAAACCTCCAATATTAGACATACCGTCCTTTTTAGCACTCATCGTACATCCATCGGCATAACTGAACATCTCTTTAGCTATTTCAAGTGGCGTCTTATCTGCATACTCTTTCTCTCTGGTTTTAATAAACCAACTATTTTCAGCAAATCTACAGGCATCAATGAAAAAAGGGATCCCATGTTTTTTGGCAACTTTAGAAACCTGCTTCACATTCTCCATGCTCACCGGTTGCCCTCCGCCTGAGTTATTCGTTGTGGTCAACATGATCACCGGAATATTCTCGCTGCCCTTCTCTTGGATCGTTTTTTCCAGTTTTTCAATATTCATATTCCCTTTAAACGGGTGTATCGTTTGTGGCTCTCTTCCTTCATCGATGACTAAATCGAGAGCTTCAGCTTCATTATGCTCCACATGTGCTCGAGTAGTATCAAAATGGGTATTATTTGGGATTACATCTGCTTTTTTGGCTATGGTTGTGAAGAGAATATTTTCAGCTGCCCGACCCTGATGGGTTGGAATTACGTGTTTAAAACCGGTAATGTCCTGAACTGCGGTTTCAAATCGATAGAATGATTCTGACCCTGCATAAGACTCATCACTTGCGATAATTCCTGACCACTGAGCTGATGACATAGCACCCGTTCCGCTATCAGTGAGCAGATCTATCAGAACATCTTTAGCTTTCAATAAAAAAGGATTGTAACCGGCATTTTTCAGAAGTTGTTTTCTCTCAGTCATGGTTGTAAACCGAATAGGCTCAACCGATCTGATTCTGAATGGTTCAATGATTGTCTCGCTCTTAATCTCACTTAGTTCCATAACCACTTTATATTTATTTAGAATAGTTTTTTCAAAAATTTTTCTAAGAGAATTGAATGGATTCAAAATGACGAAATTTTGAATACAAAAAAAGCGAAGGATACCATCCTTCGCTTTTTAATAATTTATGAATAGATATAAACGTACTATTCCGGTTTACGCCGCCAGGCAACAAACGCAAAACCAAGCGCAAGTAGTGCAGGTATCATGGGCCACATTATTGCAGAGATGTTCACTTCACTCTCTGCCTCATATACTTTTACTTTACCCTCCATATATGGATGAGGAGTGCATAGATAGGAATAATCCCCTACCTCGTCAAACGTATAACTCCAGCTTTCAGCATGGGCCAACATCGGAGAATTAAACATAGTGGGCCCTTCCGTTGACACAACATTGTGTATACC
>JAGXIS010000094.1 GCA_024635465.1 Bacteroidota bacterium
ATCCAACATCATCCTGTATAATGGGTGACACTCCCTCCTGCTCTGTTTTAGAAGATTTTGAATCAGTAGATGTGATTACACCCGGTAATTTTGTGTTTTATGACTGGATGCAGGTAGTAATAGGATCTTGCACAATTGATGATGTTGCCCTCTATTGTCAAGTCCCCATTGCACAGAGACTTGAAAAAGGCAATAAAGCAATTTTACATGGAGGTGCCGTACATCTTTCTAAAGATTCAATATCAATGAATGGAGAAATATGCTTTGGGCAAGCTGTTGAATTCACCAATAATGAGGTAAAAATCATTAACAATTTATATATCAACTCACTTTCTCAAGAACATGGAATTGCAGTTGGTAATCTAAATGATATAGAATCACAGTCATTAATGATTTGTCCAATCCATTCATGTCTGACAGCAAATCTGCATTCTCACTATCGGTCAACATCCGGTAGAATCATTGAAAAGCGCATTTTATCATGAAGGATAAACTCATTATCAAAGAAAAATATTCTAAATTTTGGCCTGTAATCACATCCATTAGTCTGATATCTGCAATCATTGCATTCTATTTTTATTGGACTGTTTCGGACGTACTTATTGAAGGTTATTGGAGATTAGCCGCTTTTATTCTTTTTTCTATTGGAGTTTTAAGTCTGTTTAAACTAAAAGATGGTCAAATTGAAATCATCACAATTTTAGATGATGGTGTAATTGAATTTCAATATAGATCCCGAAACAAAATCATTCATATCGAAGAGTGGTCTGAAAATGATATAGTTTCAATTAAAGTAGATGAAATGCCAAATAGATCTCTTTACAATGATTTAATTAAGGGTGATCGATGCTTGCGTTTCAGAAGAACTAACCAGAGTGATTGGAATTATTTAAATAGTATAAATGGTCGGGTGGTTCCACTTTCCCAAAGAAATGCTGATGAGTTAATGCTTTTTTTGAAAAAGGAGTAGCAGTAAAATAAAAAAACCAGGAATTATATCTCTTCCATAGGGTCAGGTTCATCAGTAAATGCTTGTTTCCAAAATATATATAGACCCAAAGCCAATCCTTTGATGATAAAAAATGAGAATACGATCATTAAACCAATATCCTGTAACAATACAATCGTCAAGAAATAAATAAATAGTAATATGAGTCTATTTTTGTACAATTTAATGGACTCACGATCAAACTTTGGAATTTTGTCAAATGGGATCGTACTGACCATTAAAAATGCGAGTAAGATAACAACCGGTATCAACACTGATATCACGCCTTGATTTAGACCATCAAACCACTCCATTCTGTTCACAGAAGTCAGATAAAAGGCAGCAAGCATAATTGCGAATGCCGGTGATGGTAGACCACGAAAATATTCCAATTCACCTAATTTTGATTCGATGTTGTATCTCGCGAGTCTGATGGATCCACAGATTGGAGCCAATGCACTCAACAAAATTCCTACAATCGCTAGTTCATGAAACGCAAAAGCATAAATTAAAAAACCGGGTGCTACACCAAAGGAAACTATATCACTCAGTGAATCAAGCTCCATTCCAAATTCACTGGTTGAATTTGTTAACCGTGCCATAAATCCATCCATCACATCAAACATCCCGGCTAAAACGATTAACCATGCGCCCATACCCAGATTTCCTTCATAAACCATTATCATGGATAGAAAGCCGCAGAATAGATTCATTAACGTAAAAAAACTGGGAACCACCATTTTCGGTATCGGTTTCAGTTTAGTTTTCTTTAACTTTCTTCGGAATCTCGTTTTTTGAATTGGATATTTCATACAACTTTTATCTTTTCGAAGAGAATGAGGATAAATTATTTAGAATGGATAACTGCAAGAATCGATTCACCCGCTATTGTATTATCCCCTTTTTTAACTTTAATGTCACAATGATCCGGTACTAATACATCCATTCTTGATCCAAATTTCATAATTCCAAATCTATCACCGGCCTTTAACTGATCACCCTCTTTCACATGATATTCAATTCTTCTGGCAAGAAAACCGGTAATCTGTTTGTACAGAATCTTAGTACCATTTGAATGTTTCACGCCAAAATGTGCGCGTTCATTCAATTCGGAAGCGTCATCTTCCCATGCCATAAGATATTTTCCCGGATAATAGGTAAGGTATTCCAATAATCCACTTACAGGATTTCTATTGACATGAACATTTAAAGGGGATAAAAATATACTGATTTGAGTAGCAGGTGCATTCATATATTCACTCTCTTCTACTTTCTGGATGAGTACAACTTTTCCATCCGCAGGTGAGATAAGTAAATTTGAATCGTTTGGAGTTACCCGGTCCGGGTCACGAAAAAAGTATAAGATTAAGCTACACAGAACAGCAAGTAATGGGTAGATTATATAACCCACCCACACAGGTGCATATGTAACTGCATAACCCACACTTATACTGAATATAAATACAACTATAATTGTTGGAAATCCCTCTTTTGCAAACATTTATGATCCACCAATGGTTCTCAGGATATCATTGAATGTAATAAGTATAAACAGACCAATGAGGAATATAAAACCCAACTGTTGTAATCCCATTCTAACTTTTGGAGGGGGTTCTCTACGGGTAATGCCTTCATAAACAAGAAACATGAAGTGACCTCCATCAAGCGCTGGAATAGGTAACATGTTCATTATTGCTAAAGTGATACTCAAAAAAGCTGTGATGCTCCAAAATCCTTCCATCCCCCCTCTATCTGTTGCTTCCTTTGTAATATTAGCTATTGCTACCGGACCACCTAAATTATCTCGTACAGATATATCACCTGAAAACAGACGCCCAATTCCTTTTAATATCCCGAAAAACGTGTCATTTGTTCGTTCAAAACCGATCACTACAGATTGAGTAACACCAAATGATCTGATTTCATAGTCGAGAAGCTCAGCTGCCTGGTAAGATTGAATTCCAATTTGATTTGTTTCAGGATCCGGTGTAACAGAAAGAGTGAGGATATCAGAGCCCCTCAATACTTCTAATTCGGTCTCTCCATTACTATTACTAATGATATTAACTAATTCAGCCCAATAACTAACTCGATCGCCATTAGCTGAAATAATTTCATCCCCATCTTGCAAACCGGCAGCTTCTGCCGGAGTTCCGGCCACAACTCTACTAATTTTACTGGGTAACGTGCTGTTAAGATCTATAAACCCTTCCTCCTGGTTAATTAGATCCAAAAAATCAGGGGGCGTAGATATTGTGATCAACTCACCATCCCTTTGAACCATGAAACTTAGATCTCTGTCAGTTAAATCCGAAGGTGAAAAAAGTTGATTGAAATATTGAACCTCATTTCCATTCACTCCAATGATCCGGTCACCGGTTTGCAATCCAATTTGTGAGGCTACAGACTCTTGAGCAACATAAAATCCATCAATGGATTGAATGGGTATTACAGTATCACCATAATTAAAAGCCATCCCGGTGTAGATTATGACAGCTAAAATCATGTTAAATATAACACCCGCTAAAATGACAATGGTTCTCTGCCAAACAGGTCTGCTTCGAAATTCATCAGGTTTCACTTCTTCATCGATAAAACTATCATCCATCGATTCGTCAATCATGCCTGCAATCTGTACATAACCACCTAATGGTGTTGCACCAAGTACGTATTCGGTTTCTCCCCTCTTAATCCCGAATATTTTAGGTGGAAAACCTATAGAAAATTTATCCACCCTCATTTTGAAAAATTTTGCTGCTAAAAAATGACCTAACTCATGAACCGTCACCAAAATGAAAATAGCAGCTATAAAAATCAGTATCGTTGTAGTAATACTTAATATCCAATCCATATTCTATCTCAAAAGAGTATTAGCATAGTTTCGCGTTTGTTTATCGATCTCAAATAACGCTTGCGGATCTAATACCTTATCTCGTTCAATCGTTTCGAGTGACTTTTCAATAATTAATGATATGTCAATATAACGAATTTCCTTTTTTAAAAATCTATTAACTGCAATTTCATTGGCTGCATTCAAAACTGCAGGTGCATATCCACCCTCTTTAGCAGCATTCATGGCTAATTTTAAGCCTGGAAATTGTTTTAAATTCACTGGGTAAAAATTCAAATTAAAAGCTTCTGAGTAATCTAAAGTTTGATTGGGGAATTCCACCCTATCCGGATAAGTGAGTGCATAAAGAATGGGGACTTTCATATCCGGTGGACCCAATTGTGCTTTTGAAGACCCATCTTTAAACTCTACAATCGAATGAATTACACTTTGGGGATGTATCACCGGTTCAATTCGGTCAACGTCAATATTAAATAACCACTTAGCCTCAATGATCTCCAATCCTTTATTCATCATTGTTGAAGAGTCAATCGTGATTTTATCACCCATACTCCAGTTTGGGTGTTTTAAAGCATCTTCTACAGTAATCTCACCCATCTGATCTATAGAGAAATCTCTAAAGGGTCCACCACTCGCAGTGATCACAATTTTTTGAATATCTTCACTTTTTTCCCCTACCAGACATTGTAGCATCGCGGAGTGTTCAGAATCTACCGGAATAAGTTTTCCACTTTTAAATGCATCAGTTTCAGAGATAAGTTGTCCACCAACAACCAAAGATTCTTTATTTGCAAGGGCAACTTTTTTATCTCTTTTTAATGCGTTGTATGTTGACATAAATCCTGCAAATCCTACTAAACTGTTCAGTAGAAGGTCATAATCCCCATTCAGGGCAAAATCATTTAGTCCGCTACTGCCATAACTTATATACTTGGGTTTATATGAGAGAAGATTTTCAAATTCCAGACGATGTTTTTGATTCACAAGTATTATATGATCGGGACGAAATTGATTGGCTTGTTTAGCAAGCAGGTGGTAATTATTGTTTGCTGATAGTGCTACAATATCAAAGAGTTGATCTTTCTCTTCTAATATTTCAAGTGCCTGAGTACCAATTGAACCCGTCGACCCTAGTATGGCTATGCTTTCTTTCAATAAATTATAGAATTAATTTCATTAGATATTCAAAATATAAAATGTCTAACCAAAGTATGGAGATGTGATTTCTTTTATAGATTTTGACATAATAGTTTGTGCTTCAACTGCTTCCATTAATATTGGATCATGACCGTCGGATAACAGTTGCGGCAAAGAGGTCCCCTTCTGCGTCACTTTTTAGTTTTGATAAGAGCTAACATCCTACCCGATTTTTCCTTTTCTCTTCGATAAGAGAAAAATTGATCGTTAGCAAAGGTACAACTATCTGATTTTTCAATATTCTCATTGGTTAGTCCTTCATCTAGAAGTTGACTTTTTATATATCCACTAAGATCTACATGAGGTTTATCAAAACTTGTGTAATCACAAAATTGTTCTGGGAATAAATTTGCAACTTCAGATCCCACCTCAAAATTTTGTAACGATATACATGGTGATATGTATGCTAATAATTTCGATGGATCTCCATTTAAATTCTTAATCGATTGTATTCCTTCACTAATAATCCCTGCTATGGCTCCCCTCCAACCGGCATGAAGTGCAGCTATAACTCTTGATTTCGGTTCATATAAAAGAACTGCAGCACAATCTGCTACTTGTATACCAATTGCTAAACCTATTTGATCTGTTACAAGACCATCACAATCATAATAATTACCGGGTGCCGTTACTGTTTTAACATGTGAACTATGTACTTGTTTAGCAATAGCAAGATGATCCGGATCCCAGCCTATAGACTTAAAAAGGAGTGAATAGTTTTTTTTTACGGAAGGATCTTCTCCATGACTGAATGCTCCCAAATGCAGTCCGTTTACAGTAGCATTTTCTTGTTCGATTTTGTTTCTATTTGCTAATGTAAAATAGCTTTGAACATCATCGTGCAGGGAAAAAAGTTCAGGTGAGATTAAGTCTAAACTCATGACTTCAAATAGGTTTCAAGTTTTTTATAAATAACTTCTAATGGAAAGGATTTGCCTGTCCAAATCTTAAATGAGCGATTTCCTTGATGAATCAACATGTGAAGTCCATGAATCGGTTGTCCACCTGCAGCTCTTGCATACTTCAAAAATGTTGTGTCTAATGGATTGTAGACCAAATCATAACATATTTTATCCTTAAGTAAACTTGTTTCAGATTTTTTTACCGGAGATTGATCCCTGTTTGGATTCATACCTAAAGGTGTAGCATTAACGAATAAAATTACTTCATCAATGAATGCCGGCCACTGAGAATAATCTACATATTGAATATCTATGTCATCATCGAACTGTTCAACATTAGTTTTATTACTTACATTTCTGGAGACAAATATAATTTTATGGATTCCTATAGCTGATAATCCTGAGCATACAGCTTTTGCCGCACCTCCGGTACCAAAAACAATAGCTGTAGTACCTTCTAATTCATCTCTATAAGGCTCTAAAGGTTCGAGAAAGCCATGTACATCAGTATTATACCCAACGAGCTTAGCTCCCTCTTTTGAAAGAGTATTTATAACACCCACACTTTTAGCAAATGGGTCTAGCCTATCCACGACATCAAAGAATAACTCTTTGTATGGAATTGTGATATTGCAACCAAGAAAAGCGTCTTTGTTCATCCATGATATAAATTCTGTTATATCATCACTGAAAAGCTCAATGGCATAATAATGAGACTTTAGATTATGATAATCTAAAGCCGTCTGATGCATAAGCGGAGATAATGAATGACTGATAGGATGTCCTATTACCAGATAGTGAGGCAATGAAGATATTTCTTTCGATATAAAATCCTTGAATGCTAATGCCATTCTATTAAGTAATCTCCAAAATAAAGACAAAAAAAATGCGTCCCGTAATCACGGGACGCATGGAATTGGATCTAACAGCGATTAAGCAGTTACTTCACTACTTTCTTTGACCTTCTCATCAGATTCTTCATCTTTAAATGTGTCAGATTCTGCAAGTTCCTTGAACTTCTTGAGGTCTTTACCTAATTGATCAGGAAGTCCTTCGATAAAATTAGCCAAATCCGCATCAGCTTCTCCAAAGAACGTTCGGTAATCAAGAGAAATATCAACACGTGTTTTGCTACCATTATTGAGCGGTGTAAATCGTATTGTGCCAGTTTGGTTTAGGTTGCCATTAATGGTAATCCAGGCAAATCGAGTATTTCTTAAATTATCGATAATGTTCGTTGTCCACTGAAACTCTTCGTCACCGATAGTGGTTGTGTAGTTAAAAGTCTGGGAATTGACTTTATCTACACGCTCAATCCGGTGAAGAAATTTTGGAAAATGAACGGGATTACATAATAACTCGTAAACTTTGGCTAAAGGTAAGTCTACATCTATTCTTTCGTGCGCCATAAGTATTAACTTCGGATATGAAAAGTTCTAATTCAGAGTTGGTATAAATTGCAGATAAGACAAATCCACAATGCACTAAATTTAAGCATATTTTGAATAAGCATCAATCATTTTGAGAATAAAGATTTAATA
>JAGXIS010000095.1 GCA_024635465.1 Bacteroidota bacterium
AAGCCACCCTGACCCGGTTTCTGAACCATCTCATCAAAACGGCCAAGAACATGCCATTCCCTTGTGATCCGGTATCCCATTTCGGCATAAAATCCGTGAAGTTTATAGTCACCGTCTACATTCAGATTTACACTTCGATTGTCATCTTTGCCGGTTAGGCTCATGTATTCTAATTGCGAGAATAACCCATCGATTCCCAGATTGTTGGTGGCTGCTCTAAATGACCAGGATGTGCGATCGATATCAAACGGACCGTTTCCGGTTTGCACCACATCTCTCTGTTGATTCGTAGCCACATGTGAACCCAGAGTAAACCCATCAAAGAGCTCCCAATCCATTCGTACGCCATAGAGTCCGCCGCCGGCTTTTCGTTCGGTTATGTTCGATCCGGCATAATTGAATCTTCCGGATCCGTTACTCGCATGTACTCCGTACCACAACCTTCCATACTGGCCGTATGCCATAACTCCAACATCACGAAATGCACTATACCCCATAACTTCTGAAAGCGTGGTTGTAATGGGAGCACGTTCATAAAAAATCAATTTTGATGAAACGAGACGAGAGGTGTCGTATGACTGACCGGGCATCATAAATTGCCCCAGACGGATGTTGAACCAACGACGGATATGTGCATCCACATGAAAATCAAGCAGAGAGGGTGTTGATCCTGCGAATTCAATCCATGTAGTGGTACTGAACTTGTCGCCGATACTCCCTTTTGCTGTAATTCTTGCCCTTCTGATGCGAAAACCTTGTGTTTTGGTCGTTTCTGATCCAATTACCGCCAAATTACCTTGTGAAGGCATTAAAATATCAGTGCTTTGGTTGGCGATATACCAGTTTTGCATGTAACCGCCTACATCCAATTTGATTTGTGCGTTTGCAGATTGGCTGCTTATAAAAAAAAGAGTGGCGATGAGTGCAATACTTTGAGCTAGCTTCTTAGGTTGCATTTTTTTGATCCCTTTTTAGTAATCTAACAGTGTCAGATTCAAAAATTCTGTCTATCGGCAAGTTTAGATACCGGGATAGATCAGTCTTAATCTGTTGATGATTAGTACCCTGTTTATACAATCAGCTTAATCATAAAAAATGAAGAAATGAGTAGGTTATTCCCTGATTCGTCAATCATCTTGTTTTGGATATGACCTATATCTGATAAGTCACCGTTGACGTATCAGTTCGTCTGATAAGAAAATTCATAAAATCATCCCTATATTGTTCACATCATGACTTATTCTTACAGATTTAATATCCGTATTTTTACAAGTCAGCTTTTTGCAATGTGTATTTGCATGCCCGTTTTGTTGTTGACGAATTTAGAGGCTGAAGCGCAGAATCAGGCTCTGGAGGTTTCCTCTAATGAAGAAAGATCCTATCACATTAATGCATACAGGGTTGATAGCGGAATATTAAATATTGATGGAATTCTTGACGAAGCTGTCTGGAAATTGGCAGAGGCAGCAACGGGATTTACGCAAACCGCACCGAATCCGGGAGAACCTGCTACTGAAAAAACAGAAGTATGGGTGCTTTACGACGACAATGCCATTTATATAGGAGCGCGTATGTATGACAGCGCACCTGATTCCATAGCAGCCACACTATTCAGAAAAGACGGAATGGGTTACAGCGACTGGATCAGTGTTGGATTTGACAGTTATAATGATAAACGTACAGCTTTTATATTTGATGTAAGTCCCAGAGGAGTGCGCAGAGATTTGATGATATTTAACGACAACCAGTTTGATTTAAGCTGGGATGCCGTTTGGGAAGCCTCGGCAAATATCGATGAAGAGGGGTGGACCGCTGAGATGAGAATTCCACTTTCACAGCTTCGGTACAATGGAGATGAAACAGATGATGAACGAAGCTGGGGTATCAATTTCCTGAGAGAAATTGCCAGAAAAGGGGAAAATGCGTTTTGGTCGCCTATACCGCCTGAATCATCCGGTTTCGTTTCAAGATCGGGCAGACTTGAGGGTATCAGTAACCTGCCTGAATCCAGAAGGTTGGAATTTTTACCCTATATATCAGGCCAACTGGATCGAGCACCCGGAAACACTGAAAATCCGTTTTACAGCCGGAATGATTTCGGTTCGAATATCGGGGCGGATATTAAATATGGAATCGGATCAAATCTGACATTAACTGCAACGATTAATCCCGATTTTGGTCAGGTTGAGGTAGACCCGGCTGTAGTAAATCTGACTGCTTTTGAGACTTTTTTCCCGGAACGACGGCCATTTTTTCTGGAAGGCTCTGAGATTTTTAATTTTGGCTATTCAAGCAATATCTCACTGGGTGATGAGCCGCGTATTCTGCATACAAGACGCATTGGCAGGGCTCCAAGAGGTCGTGCTCCCGGCAGCGCACTTTTTACAAATTTTCCTTCACAAACACCGATTGCGGGAGCCGTGAACCTGAGTGGAAAAACATCAGGCGGATGGTCAGTGGGTATCCTGAATGCCCTTACACTTGAGCAGGATGCGCAATATACTGCGGATGGTGAAGCGATAGAATCCATTCCGGTTGAGCCGTTATCAAACTATACGGTTGCTCGTGTTCAGCGTGATTTTCGCGGAGGCCAAACGGTAACCGGAATCATGTTCAACAGCTTGTACCGCGATATAAATACACCCGGTTTGCTACAGTCTTTAACCGATCAGGCCTACAGCGGTGGTTTGGATTTTGAACAGAGTTGGTCTGATAGAAAGTATCGAATCAACGGATTTATTACCGGAAGTTATATTACAGGTGATCCCATGGTGATCGAACGAATTCAGCGTTCCAGTGCGCGTTATTATCAAAGACCTGATGCAGACCATCTGGAGCTTGACCCGGCCAGTACAAATATGGCAGGCACGCATACAGATCTTATGTTTACATCAGAAACCCGAAAATGGATGACCCAATTTCGCGGCTATCAGATCAGTTCAGGTTATGAGGTGAATGATATGGGTTTTCAGTCAGCCGCCGACCGGCGTTTTCTATCCGGATTGGTGGTTAGACAGCAACAGAGTCCGGTCGGGATCTTTCGGAATTTTAATATTGGTTTAGGGCTTTTGGGAATATGGAACACGACAGGGGATCCGTTACATAAATCGATCGGTACAAGTTCTTCCTTCAATTTTAAAAACTTCTGGACATTAAATTATTTTATGCTCGGGAGTTTTCGTGTACAAAATGACCGTCTTACAAGGGGAGGTCCGCTTGCCGGGAGTCCTGCCGAGATGATATTGGAATTGAATGTGAATAGTGATAACCGAAAAGACCTGAGAATATCTCCCGGTTTTTCCCATAGCAGAACCGAACTCGATGAATATTCAACCAGTATTTCTTTGGGAATACGTTATCGGCCGCATCAGGCGGCTACCATTACCGTTCGGCCTTCACTGTCCAATAATTTTAATGCAACCCAATATGTTCGAACCGTAGCTGATCCGCAGAAGAGTGAAACATATGGAAGCCGCTATATTTTTGCGGATTTGAATCAGACTACACTGTCAGCTTCGATTCGGGTAGACTGGACCTTCACACCGGATCTGAGCCTCCAGGTATTTGCACAGCCGTTTGTTTCTGCCGGAGAGTTTAGCCGGTTTAAGGAGTTATCCCGGCCAAAATCAATCCGCTACAATGTTTATGGTGAGGATCTTGGGGCTGTGGCCTATGATGAAGAGAACGAGGAGTTTCAGATTGATCCGACCGGTGATGGATCGGGTGAATTTACGATTGCAAATCCTGATTTCAACATCCGTTCACTTCGTGGCAATGCTGTACTGAGATGGGAATTTCGTCCCGGTTCAACACTTTTTCTGGTGTGGCAGCAGAACCGAGAGAGCCGTGAACGAACCGGGGTTTTCAGTGCCGGAAACGATTTTAGTGAACTTTTCCAAAATCCGGCCAGCCATACCTTTTTGGTTAAATTTTCCTACTGGTTTGGTGTGTGACGGAAAAATAATCCTCGATGTATATATAGTCCATCGGAAAAATTCGCGACACAGTCTAATTCAGTTTGGAGAAAACTTGGTTATAGGGTAAGGTCTTCCTCAACCGTTCTGTTCTTCAGTCTTATTAAAGATCTCGATGATCTCTTTTTTGCCCAATCGACCGGCAGCATCCAGCGGTTCACCGCCCCCATAAACCCGAATGGCATAATCAGCAACTTCAGAAAATGCATCAGTGGGAACGCCAACATCAGACAATCGCTGATAGAGTCCGTTCTCTTTAAGCCACTCTTCAAACATAGCAATGCATTCTGCAGCCGCTTCATCCTCATTATCTGTTTGGATATCAAATAATTTATTACCCAGCAGCGCCAGTCTGTCAACTACTCTGTTGTTCTCCATCAGCCACTTAAAGTAAGCCGGATAGAGCGTTGCCAACCCGCGACCATGAGCCAATTCGGGATTATATCCACTCAACGCATGCTCCAGATTGTGAAGAATAAAAACCGTAGGGACTCGTCCGGCCACCTGTATCGTACTTAATGCAAGTGTGGATGCCCAGAGCAGATCACCGCGATAAGCATCATTTTCCGGATCTTTCAATACTTTTGGCAACGTTTCAAAAACAGTCTGCATGATACCTTCACTGTATCTGTCGGCAAGTGGAGAGTCATTGCCACCTATAAGGTAGTTCTCAATTACATGACTGAATATATCTGACGCACCATCCCGGGTTGTCTCAAGTGGTAATGATGTGTGATAGGAGGGATTCAGCCAGGATGTAACCGGTTTGAAAAATGAGTAACTGACCGGTGACTTACCCTTCACTTCCGGATTGGAAATCACAGCATGAGGCGTAATTTCAGACGCTGTTGCGGCAGTGGTCGGAATGGTTGCAACAGGCAGGGCACCTTTCAACTTTTTATACTTTGGTTCGCCCAAAACAAAAGGCCAGATATTTTTTTGATCACTATAAATCAAACCGGCAATGGCTTTCGAGGCATCCATCACAGAACCTCCACCAAACGCCAAAATTAAATCAACTCCTTTCTCTTTGCCTATGGCTGCGGCTCTATCAATCGTCTGAGCATGAGGATTGGGTTCAATTCCTTCAAAAAGTGTCCATTTGACTCCCCTTTTTTCCAGATGAGAAGTTACCTCATCGAAATATCCTGTACGTTTCACACTCCCGCCGCCTATTACTATGAGAACCTGAGAACCGTAACTGCTTAGTTTATCAAAAAAGGGATCTGCTTTGTCGCTGCCGAAAAAGAGATGAGTTGGAATGTGGACTTCAAAGGAGTTCATAATTGATGAATTTTGGTTATCATTGGTATACTATAAATATACAAAAAAGCTATGGGCCATCTGTAGATATTCAATAGAACTGTTTTAGATGGTAACAGTTTTTTGTAGCAAATCATTTGAAAGTATAGATTTATCTATGACCGATTTTAAGGAGATTATTCAAAAGAAAGCTGATGAGTATTACGACTATATGGTGCAGGTACGAAGACATCTGCATAAGAATCCGGAAGTCAGTTTCAAGGAGTTTGAAACAACGGAGTATATCAGGCATGAGCTGAAGAAAATTGGAGTTGAAACGGAACAGCCCCTGGAAACGGGTTGTGTTGGAGTGATTGAGGGTAAAAAACCGGGTCCGGTGATCGCTTTACGAGCAGATATTGATGCATTGGGTATGGATGAGGAAGGAGATGCCAAGTCCGATTTTAAGTCTGAAAGACCGGGAGCGGCACACTGCTGTGGCCATGACGCACATACCGCGAATCTGTTAGGCGCAGCAAATATATTGAAGGATTTGGAATCTGAATTACCGGGGAAAGTAGTTCTTATCTTTCAGCCTGCTGAAGAGAAGTTACCCGGCGGTGCACGGTTGATTCGAGAGAGTGGAATCCTTCAAAAACATGGGGTTGAAGAGATCTATGGCCTGCACATGAATCCAAACTACGCACCGGGAGAGATTGCGGTAAAAGCGGGTTCATTCATGTCATGCACTGTTGAATTTGAAATTGAAGTGATTGGCAAAGGAGGCCATGCCGCCACACCACATCTGACCATAGACCCCATTGTGATGGCTGCTCAGATCATCACCCAATTTCAGACGGTGATCAGCCGAACCATGGATCCCACTGAACCTGCGGTGATCACGGTAGGTAAAATTGAAGCCGGTTCCGCTCATAATGTGATTCCCGCAAAAGTGGATATGATTGGTACCGTTCGGGCTTTCTCTATGGAGACTGCACGTCTGATTAAAAAAAGGATGGAAGAGATTATCAAAAGCACAACGGAAGGAGCGGGAGGAGGTTACACCTTTCAATTTATTGAAGGGTATCCGGCTGTGATCAATGAAGAAAATTGTACACAAAAGCTATCGGATGCGGCCAATAAAATGTTGGGGAATGAGAAGGTCATTGAGTTAAACCGACCCATGATGGCCGGTGAAGATTTTGCCTTCTATCAGGAGGAGTTTCCCGGATCATTTTTCTTCCTGGGGAGTGGCAGTGATGAAGCAGATTCGAAATGGAGCTGGCACCATCCAAGATACAATATTGATGAACGGGCTTTCTTAACAGGGTCAGCATTGATGGCCGGACTCATTTTCCATAAAAGTATCAAATAAAGAGTTCAGGCTTCATCAACAGAAATCAAAACATTATAGCAAATAGTAGGAAGGAGATTTTCAGTGAAAAAACTTGCCTTTGAAAATGTAACCGGACCTATTTTCACCCTAACCGATGAGTTGATTCAACAGGGTATCCAAGCATCCGGAGAGAGTGAAAGAAGACGCATTATTCTTCCCATTCATCGCGAGCAGGACTCCGAAGTGCAGCGAATGATTAACTTTTTACAGCCGGATACCTATATCAGGCCGCATAAACATCCTCTAAAACATGCTACGGAATCGCTTGTATTGATTCAGGGATCTATTCTTTTTTTTACTTACGATGATTCAGGTGATGTTTTATCTAAGCACAGAGTTGAAAGCAATCCGCTTCCCGGAGTTGTTGATATCGAACCCGGAGTATGGCACTCTTTTATAGTATTGGAATCAGATACTATTCTGTTTGAGTGCAAAAGAGGTCCCTATGATGCGGAGACAGATAAAATATTTGCGCCTTGGGCACCGGAAGAGGGGACTGAGGAAGCTAATGGTTGGCATGAAAGTAAAGTATAAACCGTCAGTTTGAGCCTTTCGACAAGCTCAAGACAGGCGCAACGAAGGAGTATAGCGACGCTCTCAACCACAACGTCACATTGAGCGCAGATGAGGAGCGAATACGACGAAGCGAAGTCGAAATGATCTTCGCAATGGCGGGGAGTTCTCGACTTCCATCTCGGCTAATACTAGTCTTAAACTTGACAATTGCCTCGATGTCCGCTCGAACTGACGGGTGGTGGTTATCAAATAATTGAACTCTTTTTTTGAGAAATTGAAAATCCTCAATTACTTTAGTTCAGTAATTGTAACCGGAGCGCAATTAGTCTAAACATAACAAGGCCTTTTTTTGGTGAAAAAATTTCTACCACTACTATTTGCTTGGATGCTTTTTGGCTGTTCAGAAGGGAATGATGTCACCGTTCTGAAGCTGGGCCATGGTTTGGATACATCCCATCCGGTTCATCTGGCCATGGAGTTTATGGCAGAACGCACAGCAGAGTATTCAGAAGGAAAGATGAGAATCGATGTATATCCAAGTCAGCAATTGGGTACAGAACGAGAATTGCTTGAATTGCTTCAGATTGGGAGTGTGGACATTACGAAAGTCTCATCAAGTGTAATCGAAGGCTTTGACCCCATCTATAAAGTTTTCAGTGTGCCTTTCCTCTTTGAGGATGAGGATCATCGATACCGGGTGTGGGATGGTGCTGTGGGACGGGAGTTGCTGGATGCCGGTGAGCGAATACGGTTGATGGGACTTACCTATTATGATGCGGGGACCCGAAGTTTTTATACCAAAGATCGTGCAATTCACCATCCGGACGACCTGACCGGATTACGGATCAGGGTGCAGGAGAGTCCGGCAGCTATTCAGATGGTAAATCTGTTGGGTGGAAATGCAACTCCAATCTCCTGGGGGGAACTCTATACGGCACTACAACAGGGGATCGTAGAGGGTGCTGAAAATAATCCGCCCAGCTTTCATCTATCCGGTCACTATGAAGTATCCGGTTATTACAGCCTGAATGAACACACGGCTGTCCCCGATATCCTATTTGCCAGCCTTAACACATGGGAACGCCTGAATGAGGAGGAACAAGCTATTTTATTAAGGGCAGCTGAAGAGTCCGGGATTTATCAAAGAGACCTCTGGAGAGAAGCGACTGAGCGGGCACTTGAAGAGGTTCAGAATGCAGGTGTAGAGATTATATACCCCGATAAAGCTCCTTTTTTGGAGCGATTGCAGCCACTTTACGACCAGTACAAAAATGAGTCAGAAGAACTAAAACAGTTTATTGAACGAATACAGGATCTGGCCGATGGATAAAACTTTAAAAACCATAGATAAAACTCTTGGGTGGGTGATGGTCGTGCTGATGGCCGTTCTTGTCATAGATGTTGTATGGCAAGTGACAACCCGATACGTGCTGGGATCTGCAAGTTCATTTACAGAAGAGATCGCGCGGTATCTGCTCATATGGATTGGTCTGTTGGGATCTGCATTTGCTTACCGAAATAATCTTCATCTGGCTTTTGATTATTATTCCGAAAAAGTGACCGGTCGACGTAAAAAATGGCTGGGAACTTTTATTCATACACTAGTTGCGTTATTTTCATTTTTGGTACTGGTGGTTGGGGGGAGTTATCTGGTACAATTGACGTGGGAGTTGAATCAGGTATCTGCCGCACTTCAGATCAAATTGGCCTATGTATACAGTGTTCTTCCACTGAGTGGGGCACTGATCATACTATACGCTGTAGCCTTTATGATGGATATATCTCGGGATAGGGTGCATAAAACAACTCCGGAATCTAAATCTGTGGAGGCTATCTGATGGAACTGCTTGGGGTTTTGGTGCTGTTGATCAGCTTTATTTTTTTATTGTTCGTCGGAGTTCCAATCGCATTTTGTATTGGAATCGCGACTCTTCTTACCATGCTTGTAAGTATACCATTTGATCCGGCCGTCACGACAGTGGCTCAGCGCATGGCTACCGGTCTAGACAGTTTTACTCTCTTAGCGATTCCCTTTTTTATCCTTGCCGGACAAATTATGAATCAGGGTGGTATTGCCCGCAGATTGATCGATTTTGCAAAATCAATTGTCGGGATGCTTCCGGGTGGACTGGCATACGTTCATGTTGTCGCTGCGATGCTGTTCGGATCTATATCAGGATCTGCCGTTGCTACAGCCTCAGCCATTGGTGGATTTATGGGCCCTCAAATGGAAAAAGAAGGATATGACAAGGAGTTCAGTACAGCACTGAATATTACTTCTTCAACGACCGGTTTGATCATACCTCCAAGTAATATATTGATCGTCTATTCTTTGGCGAGCGGTGGGGCGTCGATCGCAGCTCTATTTTTGGCAGGCTACATTCCGGGGATTTTAACCGGACTGCTTCTGATGTTCGTTTCCGGTTATATGGCATTTAAAAACAAATATCCGGTAAGCGGTCGGGTATCGTTTAAAGTAGCCGCGCGAAAATTCCTGGAGGCCATCCCAAGTTTATTTCTCCTCATTTTAGTGATTGGTGGAATCGTTGTCGGTATCTTCACTGCCACTGAAGCATCTGCCATTGCAGTAGTCTATGCACTCTTATTAACGGTAGTCTATCGTAGCCTGACTCTTAAAGAGTTGAAAGATGTGCTACTCTCTAGTAGTAATACAACAGCCATTGTAGCGCTGTTAATCGCGACATCCATGGCGATGTCCTGGGTGATGTCGTACGAGAATATACCCATTTTTGTGAGTGAGGGACTCATTGCACTCAGTGACAATCCGATAGTCATTCTACTCATTATCAATATCATCCTGCTTGGAGTGGGTGTGTTTATGGACATGACTCCGGCTGTTCTCATTTTCACCCCCATATTTTTGCCGTTGGTCGTGGAGATGGGGATGGATCCTGTGCACTTTGGAATCATCATGGTACTGAATTTAAGTGTAGGACTTTGTACACCACCGGTGGGCAGTGTGTTGTTTGTGGGATGTGGGATTGCAAATATTTCCATCACACAAGTGATCAAACCACTGATCCCGATGTTCATCGCTATGGTTGTATCCCTTCTTTTGGTAACCTATTTTGAAGGATTGAGCTTATTTTTACCGCGACTTTTCGGATATTAAGATAACTAGGTCGCCCAGTTTTAAGAACCCGATAAAGTATGATTCAGAAATATAGAGAGAGTTATCCGAATGAGAGGATTTATGAAGAGTCTGTAATAGAAGATGAGGGAGCACTCTTTTTTTTGATCCGGGATCACCTCGAAAGTTTTCTCATCATTCTATCAGAGAATAAGGAGAGTATTGATTTATCCTTTGAAGGCGAACTGAATTCAATGGATAATGCCTACTTTCTAAAGTGTCAAAAGAATCAACACAATGCAGAGTTGCTGAGGGATCGATTTCCGTTTACAAAAGCTGTTTTGGTGGGGAAAAACAACTCCTATGGTTTGGGTGACAGGTTGGGTAATGCAGGAGTTGCTCATATGAAATCTATTCAAAAAACGTCATTTAGGCCGGTATTAGCTCAACAATCTATTCGGGAATTGCAACGCACAAACAGAACGGCACAGGAGGTGATGGATGCTGCAACGTGGACCGTTTTTCAGGTTGGATATAAGGAGGGTTTTGGTGCTGATGGGGATCATCTGAAAACAGAAGCAGATATCGATCTGATGATTGAGGCAGGTTATACCATGTTTACGATAGATCCAAGCGAGTATGTGGTTAACAATGTGATGGAGTTGAGTCGGGATGATCTTCATAAAAAGTATTCAGAGTTGCCTTGGGAACTACTTTCAACAACACCAGAAGCGGTTGTTGAAATGTATTCAGAGAAAGATTTTCAGCTCAAGTCCGGTACGATTGATAAGGTCTCTGCAAAAATGGTTATGAGTTCCATGATTAAATATGGGAGAGTGATTACACATACGAAAAAGTTGTCGGAGTATTTAAAGGAGAAATACCCAGATCACCCCGCTGAACTGGAGCTCTCTGTGGACGAAACGGATGAGCCTACCACTCCATTTGAGCACTATTTGATCGTTTCGGAGCTGGATCGATTGGGTGTGGAGTTAGTGAGTTTGGCTCCGCGATTCTGTGGTGATTTTGAGAAAGGGATAGATTTTAAAGGAGATTTGGAACAATTTAAACAAGAGTACAAGTTGCATTTGGCCATTGCGGAAGAGTTTGGCGGTTATAAATTGAGTATCCACTCCGGCAGTGATAAATTTTCTGTTTATGAAGCGATTGGATCACTAAATAGAGGTGCGGTTCATGTTAAAACAGCAGGAACAAGCTATCTGGAGGCACTTCGAACAGTTGCAGAAGCTGACCCGGAACTGTTTCGTGAAATTTTAGAGTACTCAAAGGGGCGGTTTGAAGAGGATAAAAAGACATATCATATTACCGGCAAACCGTCCGATATCCCTCCGGATGATGAGTTGAGGGATGAGGATTTAGTAAAACTACTCAATGATGATCATGCCCGACAAGTTTTGCATGTTACTTACGGCTCGATTTTAAATGGCAGTGATCCTGGTTCATCCGATTTTAAAAAACGGATGATGCAATGTCTCAAAGTACATGAAGATCTGTACGAGATAAATCTGGAGAATCATTTTGATAAGCATTTGAGCCCGTTTTTGGGATCTGAATAGGTATTGAAAGCGGAAATTATGGGTTAAACACCCCCCTACGCCCCTTGTTAGGGGGGAGTTTTCGTTGTTGGAACACTTCATTAGTTTTTGGGCAATTTTAGTTGTTGGAAGCCTTCGTAAATAAGTGGTAATTATTTAATGAGATATAATTATTGAATGTGATGGGAATTGATAGTGATTACTCTCCCCTAGGAAGGGGAGTACGGCGTTAGCCGGGAGGGGTGTACATTTGGGGGTTATGTTCCACATGGGTAATTCATGGGTGGACACCCCCCTACGCCCCCCTTATTAGGGGGGAATTGTGCGTTGGTCTTTTCCTGATTTAGGTTGACAGTTTTTGTGATTATTTACTGTTATTCCTGGTTGAGGTTAACACTTTTTGTTTTA